>NZ_CP182226.1:714811-901435 GCF_048081595.1 Sulfurimonas sp. ST-27 | reverse complement strand
CAAAAACTTTAACTTTTTATCTTCTTGTTCTATGTTGTCAAACAGTGTGGGCTCTAACTCTTTTATTCTCTCTTTGCCTTTTTTTAAAAGTTCCTCTATCTCATCTGAATCTTTTGAACAGCCTATGCTCTCAATTACTTTTGATCTTCCTTTTACTTTTTTTATTATTTGGATACTGACAGAACCACTTGAGTTTTTCTTTTTTCTAACATACATAAAGGTATTATAAAAAACTTTCTCTTAAAGTTTGTGCCACCCATTTTTGAAATATGATACCCCTATTTTAGGGCTTTACAGAGGATGTTTCTCTGTTTTTCTTGAATTCGTGGAATTCAGGAAGATTTAGGCGCAAGCGGTTTTATAGATAAAACAAAAAGTCATAATGTCATCCCTTTGATTGTTTCGGTAATGGAATCATAAAAACAGTACAAGTTTTTCAGTTAGTCTTTTCTCTTAAATCTAGCATAAAACAAACTCCATCATCCCTGTTTTTAACAGTAAGTTTTCCGTTGTGATGTTCTTCAACAATTATTTTAGACATATAGAGTCCAAGTCCTGTACCATTTTTTTCACTCTTAGTAGAAAAATAAGGGTCAAAAATATTTTGTAGGATATTTTCTGAAATTCCCCCTCCATTATCACAGATTGAGAGTACTTTATTATTAACTGTTATATCAATACAAGGGTTTGAAATATTTTTTTCCCGAAAATTATCCTGTGCATTTTTTAAAATATTTAGAATAACCTGCATAATTTCGCTGTCATACATTTTTATTTTTTCTAAACGAATATAATTAAAAGTCACTTGAATATTATTATTTTTCAAAGATGCAAGAATGATATTTAATGATTTATCAATAACTTCTTCAAACGTGCATAAAATTGACTGCTTGTTTGGTTTATAAAAATTTCTGAAATCATCAATGGTATTTGTCAGGTTTTGAACAAGATTTTCAATAACATTTAGCTGTTGTAAAAAATAATTTTGACACGCTTCCTGCTCTTGTAAATTATTCAGATTATAAGATTCCAGCTCTATTTTCATAGATAAGTTAACAGATGTACTGGCAATGGCACCAAGAGGCTGTCTCCACTGATGTGCAATCATTGAGATCATCTCTCCCATTTGTGCCAAACGGGATTGTTGTTGGAGTTGCTGATCCTGTTTTCTGTTTTTCGCTACTTCTTGTTGAATCCGCTCTTCGAGTGTTTTGTTTAACTCTCTGAGTTTCTTCTCCTGCTGGACCCTTTGTGTAATATCTTCTATAATAAAAATCGTCCCGTCAAGCATCGCTCTCATTTTTATATTCAAAATTTTGTCTTTAAAAGAAAACTGTTCTATATCAACGCTTAGTTGATTTTTCTGAATCATTTTCTCCACATAGATATCAATAATTTCCGGAACCTCAAAAAAAAGTTTTTTGTAATCTTTATCTATATAATTATGTAAATTTTCTTCGTTGATTTCTAAAATTTCTAATATATTACTGTTGAGCATACTAATTTCTGAATTTTCTGAAACAGTAAGAATCCCGTAGGGAATATTTGTAATGATGCCACTTAAATATTGATGCAGGGCGAGGGACTGCTTAGTTTCTGACATTGTTCTCTTCCCTCTTTACAGCTATTATCGTTGAAGCATCATCAAGATTATATTTATTGAAAATATCTGTTGCCAACTCTAAAGTTGATAAATTACAGACCTCTTTATTTAAAAAATCATTATACTCAATACCGTCACTTGCCAGTACAATACAAAACTGCTCAGGAAGCAACTCTTGTTGTACTGATAAATCTTCAGGCAATTTCAGGCAGGAAGCTTGCGTATATGCTTGAAATTTCATCTCAGGATAAGAGAGAATAAAACCATTTCCCAAAATCAGATATTCAAGTTTATCAGGCAACAAACGCAACAGCACAAGAGTGATATCTTCAAAAGCATCATTATTCGAAAGCATAAGGTTGATATACCTTACAATGTCTTTTAAGGGCAACCGGTACTCTTCCAACAGAAGTCCTTTTACACTTTGTACGGTTTTATATGCCGACAGATCATCTCCTTTGCCTTCAATAATAGCAAATAAACTTTTATCTCCATCATAATGTTTAATAAAATATGCATCACTGTTAAACTGACTTGCCTCTTTTTTTACAGAAACTGGAGAGTATTCATATGTAGGTTCATCAATATATTTTCTAAGAATAATTGATGTTCCGCTTGTATCACTTTTTTCAATCAAAAACTCATCAACCGATCTTTTTGCAGCACCAAGCCCAAATCCCAGACTGTCTTTTGCAGAAGAGTTACCATCTTGTAAGGAGTGTTGAATATTTTTTATACCTTTGCCTTTGTCTTCAATATAAACTTCCAGCCCTTTGTTGTTTTGTGTATATCTGCAACTTACTTTGACATCCTTTGCATAGCGAATACTATTAATAACAATCTCTGTAACTGCAATTGAAAACATGCCTGCATCAAACCGGGAAAAACCAAACTCTTTCGCTATTTCGTTTATTTGTCTTGCACACTGATAGGCTTCAATCTCATCTAAAATATGGAAAACAAGTGACATAATACAACTATTTTTCTGTTTTTATAAGTTCATACCCTGTAACTTTAAAACTCACAAGCAGTGCATCTTGCAAATTTCTGATTATCTGTATTCCGCTAAACTGAATATCTGTTTTTACCATCTTCTCTGCCAACTCTGCTTTAATACCGCATATAATAGGTTCAATACCCATCAGTTTAAGTATATTTCCCAATCTGTTTATATATCCGGCAACTGCTGTATCAATTGCATCAACATTGTATAAATCTAATATTACGCATACAATTTTGTCTGATTCACTGATTTTGGTTATTTTTTTTGAGACATCTTCTATACGAGCTGAATCCAACAGTCCAAATAAGCTTACATAAATACACTCATCTGTTAATTTGTTTGCAACCATAGAAGTTTCAAGTCCGATTTGCTTCTTGCTTAGTGCCATTTTTTTATCCATTTTTTTCTCCTAAATTATTTTTTCATTTGGTTCATAAAAATAAAAACCTTGATAATCATCCACCTGAAAAGATTTTAATATTTCAAAAATCTTTTTAGAGTGTACAAATTCAGCAATTACTTTTATATTGAGTTTATGAGAAAACTCCACTATCGCTTCTACAAGAATAAAAGATTTTTCATTTTTGTCAATATCTTTTATAAGCGAACCATCTATTTTAATATAGTCTGGTGCTATGTTTAAAATATTTTCAAAATTTGAAAATCCGCTGCCAAAATCATCAATGGCAAATTTTACACCATATTTCCTAAAACGATTAATAAATATTTTTATATCATCAAAATTTTCCATACTCTGACTCTCAGTAATCTCCATAACAACCAATGAACCGACATCAGGATTCTTTCGAATATAATCCTCAATCTCATCGATAAAAAGTTTGTTTTTAATATCATTGACTGTAAAATTAATGCCAATAGGTGTTTGTATCTCTTTTATCTTTTTCAGACTCGTAAATATTACATACGAAGAGAGTTGCGGGTAGAGTCCTGTTTTTATTGCAATATCCAAAAAAAAGTAAGGAGAGATCAGCGTGCCATCCTCATCACGAAGTCGCATGAGTGCTTCATATTTGACTACTTTTTCTTCCTGATTGACGATACCTTGGTAAACTGTAACAATATCATTATTCTCAATTGCATTTTTAATCTTGTCTTTCCAGATAAGAATATCCTGTTTTGCAGATCGGTTATCAATAGTATTGGAATACATCATATACTGTTTTTTATGTTTTTTAGCATACTCCAATGCAATTGTTGCATATTCGTACGAATTATATTGTGAAGTTGATATACCTACAGTAACTTCTATGGAAATTATGTCCTGCTCAGTTACAACCCGAAAAGATGCAAACTCTCTGAAGAAGTCTTGTAGAAAAATTTCATATTTTTCAAAGTCAATATATTCACAGTCATCCAAAACAACAAACTCATCTGCAGAAATTCTATAGGTTTTATAGTTTTTACCTGCAGTAAAATGTTGTAAAAAATGAGCAAACTCTTGTAATACAAAAGAACCTGTCTCTGCGCCATAAATTTCATTAATAGATTTAAATCCATTGATATCTATAATAAAAATAATTGGTACCGTAATTTTTTTTAAATCTTCAAACAAAGCATAGCGGTTGCACAAACCGGTTAAATCATCAAAATATAGCTTATGCCTCAACTCCTGCGTTTGTTTTTTAATTTCTCTTTCAAGGTGTTCTTGATAATTTTTAGCAAGTGTCTCCAGGTGAATCTTTTCCAATGCTTTTTTTAAAACTGTAAGAAACTGTTGATAGATAAGCGGTTTTATAATAAATCCGTCAATCCCAAGCTGAATCGCTCGTAAAATATATTCTGCATCATTATAGGCAGATAAAATGAAGATTGGAATTTTTGTATCTTGTTGGCGAATTTGTTCTATCATATCAAGACCATTCATTATAGGCATATTTATATCTGTGATAATTATATGAAATTTTTCATTTTTAAATTTTTCTATTCCCTCCTGACCGTTTGTAACGACTGTAATATGGGTAAAGATATTTTTCAACATCTCAAATGTGCTTGTTCGCGCATCTAAATCATCTTCGACAAAAAGCAAGTGTAGTTCTTTGGCGTAATTTTTCAACTCCTGCAGTGGCACTGTTTTACTCCTCTATCATTAAATCAAGTAAATTAAAAAGCTCATTACTTGCATTTTCCATAACAGTAAAGTTTTTGATAATTTCTTCTGTGTTTTCAGGGAAAAGAGCTGTTTTACTCTCGGCAAACTTCATGTTTTTTATGGCAGAGTCATGAACTGCTTTGTGGTGGGCATCAAGTTTGTTATACACTTTTGTTTTGCCAAACTGCTTTTTACCGTCATTAAGATACCATTTTCCAAAACGGCATGAAAGATGATCTGCTAACGGTTCCGAAATATTCTGACTTAAGAGTGTCGAATATGCTTTTGATTTAAAGACTATATGATCAATTTTTGCAACGGATACAAGGAAAATATTGTTAATATGATTTGCATTATCGGCAGTTTCTTTTGCTGATTTGTTAAAACTTTTCAGTGTCGTATATAAACTCTCCAGATATTTTTGAGACTCTTTTGCTAATTCATACATTGTCTCAGACTCTTCCGATATTTCATTGGTTTCTTGTTTTAGAGTTGAAATAGTCATAGATATCTCTGTCGTAGCTTTTTGTGTTCTTTCTGCCAGTTTTCTTACTTCATCGGCAACAACGGCAAAACCTCTGCCGTGTTCACCGGCACGTGCGGCTTCTATCGCAGCATTGAGCGCAAGCAGGTTTGTCTGTTCTGCTATATCTTGAATCAATTCAACAATGGTAGAAATTTCTAATGACTGTTGATTGAGGGCATCAATCCCTTTTACTGTTTCAGTTATGCTTTCGTCAAGTTTTTCAAAATTATTTTGAACAGATTCTATCGATTGGATACTGTCCTGCGATGCTTTGCTGGTATCTTTTGATGTTTGTAAAATTGTCTTGGATATCTCATTACCAAACTCTATATCTTTTTTCACCTGTAAAACACCGCCAACACTGCCGCCTCCGATTTCATTAAATTTTTTCGAAAGATTTCCCTGTGTTTTTAACTGTATTCCTGACTTAATACCCTCTAATGATTTATTAATCGGCTCAACTGAACGGGCGAATATACCTTTAAATCCATCTTGAAACATCACTATACTGTTATCACCATTGGTTGCAAGTTTTATAGCAGTTTCACTGTCACGCATGAATGCCTCAACCTGGTCTAATAAATTATTGTAATTCCATGCCATATTATAGTATTTGGAATCTTCCGGAATATTGGTAACTCTTTTTTCAAGGTTGCCGTTTGCCGCGTCTGCCATGACACTGTTTACCTGATCCAGTAGTGCTTCATCACTTTTTCTTTTTTTATTTTTGAAGATTGAGAATAAATTCATCGTAGCTTTTCCCTTCTTGTTGTAATTGTTTTTCCAATATTTTCAATGAAGCACTTATGCCACCACTCGCTTCAGCTTGACGTAACTCTCTATAGAGTTTTTCAATTATATGTACACCTCTTGCAGAGGGAGCTCTTCTAACCGAATAGTAGCCTACAATATTTCCATGGACATCTAAAGATGCAGTAACATTTGCAAAAACCCAATAATAATCTCCGTTCTTTGTAAGGTTTTTCACATAAGCATTGATATACTTTTTGACTTGAATACGATCCCACAAAAGTTTAAAAATGACACGCGGCATATCGGGATGACGCAAAATATTATGCGGGGCATTGAGTAACTCTTTTTCTGAATAACCCGATATTGAGATAAAATATAAATTACCATAAGTAATCCGCCCCTTCGTATCTGTTTTTGAGACAATAAGCTCATCTTGCTTCATTTGTATTTCCATAAAATATCCTAGTAAAATTCTATTAGAAAAATTATATTATTTAGAAGTGTCAAGAAGGTGTCAAAAACTAGATACTCAGAGAATAACCTAAATCTTTGTGTGTTTGTATTAAGGATGAAGGGATTTTTTTTCTAAGGCGCTTAATAAAGCTTTTTATAGAATCTTCCGAAAACTCTTTCGTGTCTTCAAAAAGATAAAGGTGTAGATCAATAGCAGAAAAAACAGTATTAGGATAGCTTAAAAACAGATCTAAAAGTTTAGTTTCATTGGCACTCAATATAATTTCTTTCCCTTCCAAAAAAAGTTTTTTCAACTCTCTATTCCATAAAAATCCATCTTGAAAGGGGAGAATTGTTTCATATTCCTCTTTATAAAAAAGAGATACAGTCGTTAAAATATTCAACAGTTCTTGACGCTTAATAGGTTTTTGCAAAAACCCTATAACAGCTCCAGTATTAATAAGTTCAATAAAATAGCTTGTTTCATTATAAGCAGATATAACGATAAATTTTTGTTCTATATTTATAGATAATATTTCTTTTGTAAGTTCTATGCCGTTTAAGTGTGGCATCAAAATATCTGTAATTACAAGATCGATATTCGCAAGATTGTTCTTATATGCCGCTAAAGCTTCCCTCCCGTCAGATGCAGTATATACATGAGAGAAAAAATTTTTCAATAAAGCAGTTGTACTTTTTCTCATCTCCAGGTCATCTTCCGCATATAAAACAGTAAGTTTTTTTGTTGTAGATAATAATTCTGTATTTGTCACCTGTTCGCCTGATTTAATTAGTTACAATTTATTATATTTTTATTCTATATAGTGAATATTCAAAAATGTAATTGTTCGATACAATTATGCGAATATTATTTGATATGTCAGCCAAACTTCATACTTATGCATAAATATTTTCAGCTGTTGTTTCAAGTTGTAACAGCAGTATTGGGGTTTAAGATAGTAGAAATTAAGAAGGAAGTGTATTCATAGTGCGGGAAGAGGAGATAACGACGCAATTGCGCCGCTATTTGAATTTCGTGCCGATTAATTACTGAAAAAGTGAAATAAGCACACCAGCTGCTACTGCTGAACCGATAACTCCTGCCACATTCGGACCCATTGCATGCATTAAAAGCATGTTTGTACGGTCATATTCCATACCGACCTTATTTGATACACGTGCCGCCATCGGAACGGCAGAAACACCTGCTGAACCGATTAACGGATTGATTTTGTGTCCAGGGAAAAGGTTCATAAACTTCGCCATCAATACACCTGCTGCAGTTCCTACAGAAAATGCAATAATTCCTAAAACCATAATAAACAAAGTTTCAGGTACAAGGAACTGATCAGCTGCAAGCTTCGAACCGACACCAAGTCCCAAGAAAATAGTTGTAATATTGATAAGGGCATTTTGTAATGTATCATTCAAACGTTCAACAACACCTGATTCTTTTAAGAAATTACCGAACATAAATGCACCGATAAGCGGTGTAGATTCCGGTAAAACCAAAATTGCCAGCATCAAAACAAGAATCGGGAAAACAAGTTTTTCCAAACGGGAAACATGACGAAGTGTCGTCATCTTGATCTTTCTCTCTTTTTCGCTTGTCAGTGCTTTCATAATAGGAGGCTGAATAATAGGCACCATCGCCATATAACTGTATGATGCAACCGCAATAGCTCCCAAAAGTTCCGGTGCAAGTTTCGTTGCGATAAAGATGGATGTAGGACCATCCGCCCCGCCGATAATCGAAATTGCAGAAGCCTGTTGCAATGTAAAATCAACAAAGCCGTAATGTGCAAGCGCAACAGCACCCACAAGTGTTCCAAAAATACCAAACTGAGCCGCTCCGCCAAGCAGTGCTGTTTTAGGGTTTGACAACAGTGGACCAAAATCAGTCATTGCCCCGACACCCATAAAAATGATAATAGGAAAAAGCTCATTTGAAAGTCCCATATTGTAAATTACACCAAGGAAACCATGCTCTCCTGCAATACCGGCTATAGGAATATTTGCCAGCAGTCCGCCAAAGGCAATTGGCAAGAGTAACAATGGTTCAAACCCTTTTGCAATTCCAAGATAAAAAAGCAAAAAGACGATAAGAATCATAATCACACGGCCCAGACCTTTATGAAAATCACTCATTTTTTGCCCTGTTGCACTCATCTCATCATCTCTTGGACTTACAAGAGCGACAATTCCTGTTGATTTAAGAAAATTTACTATCATTTCACCCATTGGTTTTGGATGATAGTTTTCTTCTTTATGTGTTGATTGTGCTTCTTGAGCAACTGTTGCATGCTCTGATGCCATTGCATTTGAAAATGCAAAGAGCATTATAAGAGCTAAAAACTTAAGTACAATTTTTTTCATTCGCTTATCCTAATACTGCTACGACTTGACCTTCTACAACTTTATCGTTTGTAGCTACATTAATAGATTTAATAACACCACCGCGAGGCGCCACAACATCTATTTCCATTTTCATAGATTCTAAAATCATGATTACGTCACCTTCGTTAACACTTTGACCCGGATTTGCAACAATTTTCCAAACATTACCCGGAAGAAGTGCTTTGATTTCTACATCATTTCCTGACACAGTAGGTGCTGCCGAAGTTGTTGATGGAGCAGTGCTCTCACCATTGACTGCTGTTACCTGAATATCTGCATCACCCTCTGCTACTTGAACACTAAACTTTTGACCATCCACTACTACTGTATAATTTCCGCTACCCATTGAACTTCCTTCACAATCTTTTTCTGTTTCTTTTTTCATTTCTGATATTTTACGAACGTTTAACTCACCTTCACCTTTAAGGAAAGTGATTCCTTTCTCCTGGCATGCAGCCGCTATAAAAATATTTTCTTCTGTTATTTCTATACCTTCTTCTTTAAGTCTGTTAATCCAGTTCTCTAAAGATTTTGCAGGATCCGCATCTGCCAAATCAAGTGCTTTTTTTGTTGTCGGCTCAAGTTTTAACTGCTCTGAAGCAATTTTAACAATTTCCGGATCCGGTTCAACCGGAGTTTTTCCGAAGTATCCTAAAACCATTTTTCCGTAACCAGGGGCAATGGCTTTCCATGGTCCCTGCATTACATTGTTAAGCGCCTGTTGGAAATAAAACTGAGAAACCGGCGTTACCGATGTACCGTAACCGCCTTTTTCTACTACTTCCTGCATTGCCGCGATAACATCCGGGAATTTATCCATGATGCCGTTGTCGCGCATCATTTGCGTATTTGCAGTCAAAGCACCGCCAGGCATTGGTGAAAATGGAATAATCGGAGAAACCATTGTCGCTTCAGGAGGCATAAAATAATCACTCAGACATGACTGTAACTCTTTCTCATAAGTAAGAATTTTACCAAGTTCAAGTCCGCCAAGGTCATAATTCATTCCCTTTGTTGCATGAAGCATTGTCAAAATATCAGGCTGAGATGTTCCACCGCTTACAGGAGAAGCTGCCATATCTATACCGTCAACACCCGCCTCAAGCGCAGCCATATAAGCAGCTACAGAAACACCGGCAGTCTCATGTGTATGCAGACGTATGTGTGTATCTTCTCCTAAAAGTTTTCTTGCCATTGTAATGGTCTCAAAAACTTTTTGAGGATTTGATGTCCCGCTTGCATCTTTAAAACAGATACTGTCAAACGGAAGACCGCTGTCCAGAATATCACGAAGTGTTTTTTCATAAAACTCGACATTATGAGCACCGTGACATCCCGGTGGCAAGTCCATCATAGTGACAACCGCTTCATGTTTCAAGCCGTGATGTTTGATTCTCTCAGCAGAATACTTCAGGTTTTCCACATCATTGAGTGCATCAAAGTTACGGATTGTCGTTGTTCCGTGTTTTTTAAACATTTTTGCATGCAGGTCTATCAGTTCTTTTGAACCGGTATCCAGCATTACAGTATTTACTCCGCGGGCAAGTGTCTGCAAATTTGCATCCGGACCTACAATTTTACGGAACTTGTCCATCATTTCAAATGCATCTTCTCTCAAATAAAAGTATAATGATTGAAATCTTGCTCCCCCACCAAATTCAAAGTGGTTAATACCTGCCATTTTTGCGGCTTCTACTGCCGGAAAAAAATCTTCCATCAATACACGTCCACCAAATACTGACTGGAAACCATCCCTGAAAGTTGTATCCATTACATCTATAAATTTCTTAGCCATTATAATCCTTAACCTTGTTTATGGTGTGCAATTGCAGCTGTTATTGCTGCAATTATCTTTTTGTTGTCTTGTTGTTGCTGTGTTGCATTCCCAGAAACAGTCTCTTCAGCTGCCTGTGGTTCAGGAAAAAATTTATGTATTATCAATGACATCAGATTGACTGAAAGAATCATTATAATTAAAAATACGAACACTGTTCCCATTCCTAAAAACATAAATTTAACTCCCTCCATAATGAGGTTTGCTTCCATAAAATTACCCTTTATTCATAATTTGTGGGCTTAGTATAGTATAAAGATGTTTAAATAAAGTTGTTGAAAAAACTTTATTTTTAAATTACTGCACAATTGTTACTTTTTGGTGACTTAATTTCATCACTTAAACTAAACACTAATTGTTTTTAGCTAAAATGTTTTTGACAGATAAAATATTAGGATGTTTTTCAGATGATAGCAGGTATGTACGAACAGAACTTCATGGCTTATATAATTTTTGGTCTTATCTTGAATTTTGTATTTTCAATTATGTTTGGAATATATTTAAGTAACAATATCGGCATGAAAGAGATGATAGAATCCAAAGGAGACAAAGAACAGCCATTACTCATACGCTTAAGTCTTTTTATTCCTTATGCAAAAATGCTTGTTACTCTTTACAGAGTTACAATTTTACAGCTCTTTTTTCTCAACAAAGGATATACACATAAAGAGTTTTGGATTTATATGACGAATGAGCAAAAAGAAAACTCCTAAAGGAACAATATGAAAGATTTTAAGCTTAAACTTGTCCTTACTGCTTTAAGCGCAATTGTTTTCTCATTTATATTTATACTTTTGGCATTTGCCTTGCCCATACACAAAAAAGAAGAAAAAATATCCATCAAGCCAAAAGGGAAACTTGAACAGATTTCTCATTCCTTAAAAAACAGATAACTGTGTCAAAGACGCCCTTTATTTATAAAGAACTTTTCACTTCAATAAGCTTGAGTGTATCATAAGCACACTTTGGACTCAGTTTGATGGCGCAAACCTTTAAAGCCTCCAGACAGGCAAGCAAATAGTCCAGGTTGTCTTTTTTCATTAATTCATAAAGAAGTATTTCTGCATCTTTTATGCGTAAATTTCTTGCAACGCCAAGATTTTTATGTGCCAATTCTCTCAATGGGGTGTAATCCAAATTGTCATGATTGTCCTGTGAATCCTGAAGTGCAGCCAAATAACTCTCAAACTGCACAATTGCCTTGATTACCTGAGCAACATAATCATCAACCAGTTGAGAGACCAACTCTGTGTCTAATCCTAATTCGTGTACGGCAATCGAAATATCATACCGGTAACCGTCAATTTTCAAATCACGCAATACCCCTGTTCCCAGTAAAGTGCATACCCGTTTGGCTTCATGCAGCAGTTGATCAACAGATTGTCTGTCCGATGGTTTTAAAAAGAATTTTAATTTTTTTAACATAATCATAAGATATCATATAATTTGTGTGAAACAGATAAAAAAGAAAAATAAAAGAAGAGAGTTTGGAGGAGTGCTACGATTGCACTCATCCAAAAAAGTTATAATGCTTTTGCTATAATTCTGTTGAGTCTCATTGCAAAATCTGCAGTATCATCAAGTTCTCTGCCATCAAAGAGTTTTGCCTGATCAAACAATACATGCGCTGCATCTTCAATCAGATTCTGATCACTCGAATCTTTTAATTTTGCAATCAATTCATGTTTAGGATTGATTTGTAAAATAGGTGCCGGCTCAGGCACTTCACCGCCCTGACCCATCTGTTTCATCATCTGTGCCATCATGTAAGAAGGGTCTTCTTTGTCTGTTTTTAAAGCAACAGGAGATTCTGTCAACTCCGTTGTCACTTCAACTTCTTTTATAGCTTCACCCAGTGTCTCTTTAAACTCTTTTGCAAGGCCTTCAAACTCTTTTTCAAGTTCTTCTTTTGCTTTTTTCTCTTCTTCACTCTCTTCAAATTTCGCATCTGATGCAGGAATAAGTTTATACTCTTTATATTCTGTCACCATCGGGAAAATGATAGTATCTACCTCTTCATTTAAGAGAAGCACATCGATACCGCGTGCCTTGAATTTTTCGAGCACAGGAGAGTGTTTGAGCATGTCAACAGAGCCTTTGTTCGCAAGATAATAAATCTCTTTTTTGTCTTCATCGACATTTTTCACAAACTCTTCGATAGTCGTCATTTCATCAGAATTCAACGTATGGAATTTGAGTAATTCTAAAATCTTTTCTCTGTTGGCAAAATCATTGTAAAGTCCTTCTTTAAGTACATTTCCAAACTCTTTATAGAATGTGTCATATTTTTCAGGCTCTTTTTTCATCATTTTAGCAAGTTCGGAAAGCACTTTTTTCACCGAAGCGTTTTTGATTTTTGCCATCACCGGATTGGACTGTAAAATTTCACGACTTACATTTAACGGTAAATCTTTTGAATCAATCACACCGCGTAAGAAACGTAGGTATGTAGGCATTAACTCTTTGTCATCATCTGTAATAAAGACACGGTTAATATAGAGTTTGATACCAGGCTGATAATCAACTCTGTAAATATCCATCGGTGCCTTGCTTGGGATATAAAAGAGTGTCGTGTACTCTATAGCACCCTCTGCTTTATGATGCATCCATTTTAACGGTTCTTCGTTTGAGTGTGCAAGTGTTTCATAAAAAGCTTTATAGTCTTCATCTTTTAATTCACTTTTGGCAATCGTCCAGAGTGCATTTGCAGAGTTAATTTGTACATTTTCTATTTCAGTGCGTGCAGGCTCTGTCTCTTTGCCCTCATCATCGGTAACAGCCGGAATATGCTTCTCTTTGTCCATAAAAATCGGGAACGGAATATGGTTAGAGTATTTTTTCACAACAGCCTCTATGCGATACTCTTCCAAAAACTCCTCTTCACCCTCTTTTAAATGAAGAATAATTTCTGTTCCGTGTCCCTCTTTTGTTGCTGCTTCTACTTCAAATTCACCGTTTCCGGTACTCGTCCATTTGTAAGCCTGATCTTCTCCTGCTTTTTTCGTAATGACCTCAACGCTGTCAGCCACCATAAATGCAGCATAAAAACCGACACCAAACTGACCAATCAGGTTAGAGTCTACTTTTTGATCCCCTGTCAGATTCTCCAAGAATGCTTTTGTTCCTGATTTTGCAATTGTTCCGAGATTATTCAAAAGATCTACTTCGTTCATACCGATTCCGGTATCTGAAACAGTCAAAGTTTTTTTCTCTTTGTCTCTTTTGATATCTATTCTCGGATCAAACTTTATGCCTTTGTATGCTTCATTTGTTAAAACGAGCATATTCAGTTTGTCAAGTGCATCCGATGCATTGGAAATAAGTTCACGAAGGAAAATCTCCTTGTTGGAATAAAGTGAATGAATCATAAGTTGTAAAATCTGATTTGCTTCTGTTTGAAATTGATGTTTAGCCATAATAGTAATCCTTTTTTAAAATTTGACAGTATTTTACCAAAAAAAGTTAATAGTTGCAAGTTTTATCAATATTCTTTAGTCATTTTAACTCAAGTTTATAATATTTTTATTTTGCTATAATAACTTTATGAAAAATGATTATATAGATTTAATAGAACCTACTCCTGTTCTAAAGACAAAAAAATGTCAAATCATCGCTTTTTTACTAAAATTTTTATTGCAGTTTACTCCTGTATTTACTGCTCTTATCGTCTGGTACATGTATGATTATTTTATAGCAGGCGCTACTTTGTTGATTACATTTATAGTTGTTGGCATTGTAAGAGCTAAAATGAGAAACAGTGTCATCCCTCTTTCTCAAAGAGAATATCACTATAATGATGAAGGGATAGCAAAATGGTTTACGGCAAAAGAATTATGCCCGAAAGAGAAAGATTAAGTACCTATTAAAGCATTGCGCGAATCATAATTGCATAATGCAGAACAAAAAGATTTAAAAAAAATATGAGCAGGGAAGTTCCGCGTGACAAAATGTTTTGTATTTTCGTTCGCTCTTTCCCGTTTGTGCGAAATGCAATAAAAAAATGAACTATTGTTGCCACGATTATAACAGCTACAATTATGAGTTTTTTGCGTAACTCCTGGACTATAATATTATCATCATGGGTCAAAAGCATATGGTACAAACCATTATCTACAATCATCACAGTACCGGTCAACAGTAAAACAACAATGGAAACCAATTCAAAGTAACCGAAAATAGGCCCTATTACCGGATAAACCTGTTGTTGTTTTTCTTTATCAAGCAGTGTAATACCCAAAATAAACATAAATATGGAACCGCCTATCCAGGCAATGGCAGCAATAAGATGAATATGTATAAATAAACCCAAATAAAATCCTTTAAATGAGTCCGTATAATATTATAATTTAAATAACGAAGTCTTGATATACAACAATATTTTTTAAATTATTCTCTAAAGCATCTTCCAATCTGCAAAACAGTTCATATATCATGTTTGCATAATCTTTTGCTTCATATTCTTTAGAGTGAATCGTACTTATATAATAATCATTATTTGAGTTTAGATGCAAGAGATTGTAGTTTATGTTTTCGGCGGCTTTGATATAATGTTCCTCATCCACAGAATCCTGAATGATACAATGAAGTTTATCATTTAAGGTAATAAATTTATCGGTACTTCTTAATCTCTTTTTTAATTCGTTAAAATCTATTGCAATTTTACATTCACAATATATTGCAATGAAGGAAAACTCACTGTCATACCGCTCTTTTCTGTAAAAGAACTCTTGTCCTTCTTCTTTAAGAACTTCCATATACTGATGTTCATTTTTTCTTATTTCTGCTATTACCTGTAACATGATTCTACTCCTATGACATACAAGATTATAATCTATTAAAATAAATAAGCCCTTATTAATGACCAAAATGCTATTATCTCTATTAAAAAGTAAACTATATTATGGCATTAATTGATCTACAAAAAATCAGCAAACACTATTCGGCACAAAAAATTCTCACTGAGGTTGACTTTCATGTGGATGCAGGTGAGCGTATAGTCATCATCGGAAAAAACGGCAGTGGAAAATCCACCTTGATGAAAATACTCAACGGGACACTCATACCTGATGGCGGACGCCGTATCATCAAAAATGATTTGGAAATCAAAATGCTGGATCAGCGTCCGGCATTTGAAGAAGGCCACACTGTCCGTCAGGCAGTTGAAGCAGGTCTTAAAGAGCTCAATGCCGCAAAAGAACGCTACAATGAACTCTCACTGCTTTTAAGTGAAGATTTTGAAAACAAACTGCTTTTGGAAGAGCATGAAAAGCTCTCTCGCTATATTGAACATCATAATGCCTGGAATCTGGATGATAAAATAGAGCGTATCATTGGGCATTTTCAGCTCAAACCTTATGAAAACAAGCCTGTTATGCTCTTAAGCGGAGGCGAACAGCGGCGTGTGGCACTTGCTTCACTCCTTTTGCAAAAACCGGATGTCCTGCTTCTTGATGAACCGACGAACCACCTTGATGTTTATATGGTTGAATTTTTAGAAGAGCTGATTCTCAAAGAGAAATTCACTCTTGTTTTTATCTCGCATGACCGATATTTCATTGACCGAATTGCGACAAAGAGTGTTGAAGTCGAAGACTGCATTTTGCGTGAATACAAGGGCGGATACAATGACTACCTCACACAAAAAGAGGAGTACCTCAGAACCCTGCAAAAGCAGCATGACAATCTGCTGGGCATTCTAAAAAGAGAAAACGAGTGGTTTGCCAGAGGGGTGCGTGCAAGGCTCAAACGAAACGAAGGGCGCAAAGAGCGTTTGATGCAACTGCGCGAAGAGGCGAAAACAAATCCTGCCAAAATCAGAAAAATGTCTGTAGAACTCCAAAGAGAAGCAAAACATTTTAACCGTGACAAAAGCGTCAACAAACAAAAAATGCTTTTTGAAGTCGAAGATCTGTCTCTCAAACTCGGTGACAAAGAGCTGTTACACGGCTTTACAACACGCATACTGCAAAAAGATGTCATCGCCATTGTCGGGCCCAACGGCAGTGGAAAATCAACACTGCTAAAAGCTCTGCTTGGACGCATAGAGCCGACAAGCGGCAAGATAAAACGCGGAGAATTCAAAGTAGGCTATTTTGACCAGCACAGAGAGATGCTTGATGATGACAAAAACCTCATAGAGACTTTTTGTCCGCACGGCGGCGACCGTGTCAATGTACGAGGCAGTGATTTACATGTATACGGCTACCTTAAAAACTTTCTCTTTCCGCGTGAATTTTTAGACAAAAAGATAGGTGTACTCAGCGGCGGCGAGAAAAACCGTGTTGCCCTTGCTCTGCTTTTTACACAGGATGTTGACATCCTCATTTTGGATGAGCCGACCAATGATCTGGATATTCCTACGATTAATATTTTGGAAGAACAGTTGACAAATTTTCCCGGTGCCGTCATTATTGTATCGCATGACAGATACTTTGTCGACAAAATCGCCAAAAAACTCTTTATTTTTAAGCCGGACAAAACCATTGAAGAATCACATCAGCAATACTCCGAGTATCTGGAGATAGAAAAAGAGCTGCAAGAGCTGCACACTATGGAAAAAGAGGCGACAAAAAAAGAGGAAAAACCGCGTTTACATGTAACGCAAAAACCAAAAACACTCAAACTTACTTTTAAAGAAAAAATAGCCCTGGAAAAACTTCCGGCCGAGATAGAAGAACTAGAAGCAAAAATAGAAGAAAAAAACACCTGTTTATCCGATCCGAAATGTTATGAGGAGACAGGTCTGAGCAAACTTGCCAAAGAGTTGGCAGATATGGAAGCGTTGTATGAGCAAAAAGTTGAAGAGCTTTTAACAATTCAGGAAAAAGAAGAAGAGATTAACAATGGATGAACAAGAGTATAAAGAAAAACGCGCCCAAGAGGTCAGCCAACTCGGAGCCGGACATACAGAGTACAAATATGAATATACACCCGAACTTTTAGAAACTTTTGAAAATGTTCATCCTGAAATGGACTACTGGGTGACACTCAATGCAGACGAATTCACATCACTTTGCCCTAAAACAAATCAGCCGGATTTTGGAACACTCATTATCAACTATATTCCTGATGTAAAAATGGTGGAAAGCAAATCACTCAAACTCTATCTTTTTAGTTTTATCAACAGTGGTGAGTTTCATGAAGACGTCGTCAATAAAATAGGCAAAGATTTGGTCGCTTTGATGCAGCCGAAGTATCTTGAAGTTGTAGGTCTGTTTTACCCACGAGGCAATATCAGCATCCATCCGACTTTCAGTTATGCAAAAGAGGAAGACAAATACAAAGAACTGGAAAAACACAGATTTTTAAACAGAAATCTCAATCCGCAAAGAGTAGGATAATATGCAATTAACACCTTTACATGTAAAAGAAAATACAGGCATACAGTATATGTCTCGTGAACTTCTGTTTCTGGCACACAGCGGACAGCCTTACAGAGGAACTGTTTACATCAACTTTACCAGCAGTGGTGAGACCTTTGATTTACGTGATTTTAAAAAATACCTGACCTCACTCAGAGACAAAAAGTTTACTGCCGAAGATATTGCTTTTGAAATCTATGAGACGATTACACAAAGTATACAGACAAAAAATCTTGGTGTAGTAGTTGATTTGAGCGCACGCGGAGGTTTGCAACAGAGACTCTGTTACGGAGCAGACTTTATACCTGTAAAAAAAGAAAATATCTTTCAGGTATGATAAAAAAGACGCACAGCCCAGACTGCAGTGAGTCTTCGAAATCGGCACTTCCGTGCCGACTGTTCCAACTTAGGGAAAAGCTCCTTATTTATTCGCATCCTGTAAAGAATCAGCGATTAAAAATGCCAACTCTAATGACTGATCAGCATTGAGACGCGGGTCACAGTGTGTATGATAACGAGAACTTAAATCCTCTTCTGTTACAGTAAATGAACCGCCGATACACTCCGTAACATTTTTTCCTGTCATCTCCAAATGAACTCCGCCGGCAAATGTACCCTCAGCCTTATGTACCTGAAAGAACTGCTTCATCTCGGTTAATATAGCATCAACAGGACGTGTTTTATAGTTGTTGGATGATTTTATAGTATTTCCGTGCATTGGGTCACATGACCAGACAACGTTGAGTCCCTCTCTCTCAACAGCACGAATCAATGCAGGCATATGCTCGCCGACTTTGTTCGCACCCATTCTCACAATGATATTGAGACGCCCTGCTTCATTTTCAGGATTTACCGCCTGAGCCAACCGTACCAGATCATCCGGGTTCATAGTAGGTCCCGCTTTAATGCCTATAGGGTTTTTAATGCCTTTCATATACTCAACATGCGCACCGTCAAGCTGGCGTGTTCTATCCCCTATCCATACCATGTGTGCTGCAGTATTATACCAGTCACCGGTAAGAGAATCCTGTCTTGTAAAAGCCTCTTCATACGGTAAAAGCAGTGCTTCATGGGAAGTAAAAAAATCTGTTTCACGCAATGTTCTGTATGTTTTAGAAGTAACACCACAGGCTTCCATAAACTTTAATGATTTTTCTATATCCTCTGCCAATGCTTCGTATTTCTCACCCACTTCACTTTTATGGGCAAAATCCAGGTTCCACTTACTGACCTGGTGCAAGTCAGCCAATCCGCCTGATGCAAAAGCACGGA
Source organism: Sulfurimonas sp. ST-27 (assembly GCF_048081595.1). Classification (GTDB taxonomy): domain Bacteria; phylum Campylobacterota; class Campylobacteria; order Campylobacterales; family Sulfurimonadaceae; genus Sulfurimonas; species Sulfurimonas hydrogeniphila. The sequence continues at coordinate 882,123 of NZ_CP182226.1, read as the reverse complement.
GCAGATTTTGTGTAGCCGTTGCCTGGTTATAGGCTCTTATCATACGTTCCGGATCCGGTGTACGTGACTTTTCGTCAAAGTCTATACCGTTAATAATATCCCCACGGTAAGAGTCAAGAGTAATATCCCCTTTTGTTTCCGTATCTGAGGAACGCGGTTTTGCAAACTGACCGCCGAGACGTCCTACTTTTACAACAGGAAGTCCGCCGGCATAGGTCATAACAACCGCCATTTGCATCAAGGCTTTAAAAGTATCGCGAATATTATCTGCATGAAATTCACTGAAACTCTCGGCACAGTCACCGCCTTGCAGTAAAAAAGCCTTTCCCTGTGACACATTGGCCAACTGTTCTTTCAATGAACGTGCTTCTCCTGCAAATACCAATGGCGGGTAGCTTTTCAACTCTTTTAAAACAGCTTCAAGTTTTGCTTTATCAGGATATGTCGGTTGTTGTAATATCGGTTTTTCTCTCCAGCTAGACGGGCTCCAAGTGCTCATTATCAGACCTTATATATTATTGTTTTTGGAATTTTATCAAAAAATAGCTAAAATTGCTATGAGAAAAGCTTTTTTTATGCTTAAATTAGTATAATTGTGAATATTTTTATTTGGAGATTTATGACAAAAAGTGACTTAAAATCATTAGTAACTCAAATGTATCATGAGCTGCTTGAAAATATTGACACACAACAAGAGCCTAACAAGGAACAGGTTATCACCTATTTGCAGGATGCTGTGATGACTATTCAAAATATAAATGACGGGGATATAGACTCAGTAGAACATGCAAAGCTGGCATTCACCAACACTTATAAAGAAATTGCAAATAAAACACTTTTATCATATCAACATACAAACAACAAATTTGCCAAACTGACTCAAATTCATGAAGAGACTATTCACAGCTATGAAAATCAGCTCATAGATATGCCTTCAATAAAAGAAAAGTTTGATGAGATTCAAAATCACATGGCAAAAGAGGTACAACGCGCAAATCAGGTTATATCAGAGTTAAGCACACAGGTAAAAAAACTTGAAGAGAGCTCAAACCTGGATTCTTTGACAAAAATATTCAACAGACGGGCACTTGATACATACCTTCAAAAACTCTGTGAAAAAAAAGAATTAGAGTATGAACTGCACATACTTCTTCTGGATATAGATGATTTCAAACATATCAATGACAAATACGGACATATTGCAGGTGATAAAATACTGATTTTTGTTGCCAGACTTTTAAGAAAAACATTGCGTGACGGTGATAAAGTTTTTCGTTACGGTGGCGAAGAGTTCTTGATTATACTCAACAGAATAGATGCACAAACCTGCCAAAAAATTGCAAGAAGAATTTTAACGCTTATCAGTTCAAATCAACTCTTTTATCAGGGAAAATCTTTGAAAGTAACCATGAGTCTGGGTGCGACAATGTACTATCCTGGCGATACGGCGGAAACACTTATAGAAAGAGCTGACAAGGCACTGTACAAATCCAAGCAAAACGGAAAAAATCAAATGCATATGGAAGTGAAAAATGGAATTTAACTATTTTGACATTATTGTAGGAGTTGTCATTCTACTCCTGGGTTTAAAAGGAATACTGAACGGGTTTTTTAAAGAAATTTTCGGACTCATTGGTATCATAGGCGGTATATTCGTAGCATCCAGATTTGGTGATGATGTCGGACTGTATCTGAGTAATACGATATTTAAATTTTCAAACGAATCGGCTATAAGTTTTACAGGTTTTCTGGTAACACTGGCACTTTTTTGGCTGGTAATGGTTCTTATAGGGTTTGCATTTAAAAAGTTAAGCGCAGTAAGCGGTCTTGGTCCGATAGACAAAATTTTGGGATTTATCGTAGGTTCAAGCAAGTTTTTTCTTATAGCAGCAGTTATTGCTTATGCGGTTTATAATGTCAAGGCAATAAGAACGACACTTGATTCTGCACTCAAAACAAGTATACTCTTTCCTGTTTTAGTCGAAACAGGAAAATATATTATGAAAATAGACCCTACGGATATTTCAAATGATATCAATACAACAATCTCACAGGGCAGTGCTGATATGCAACAAAAAATTGAAGACAACATCTCAGCAGCAGCCTTGCAGCAAATTGACACTATCAAAAATCAAATAAAAGAGAAATAATTATGATACATGTAACGACAAACTTCAACAATAAAACCATGGAATATGAAGAACTGCTGAATGATTTCAAAAAATTATTAAAAAAGAATAATCTCAAATTTACGATTCAGCGTGAAGTGATATTGGAAACTCTGTACAATTCGGATGAACATCTGACTCCTGAAGATTTACATCATCTCCTGCAAAACAAATACCCGGAACTAAAAACAGGTATAGCAACTGTTTACAGAACACTTTCGCTTCTTGAAGACTCCCAGGTTGTTACCTCACTTTCATTTGGAGCACAGGGAAAAAAATACGAACTTGGTGTAAAAATACATCACGACCACCTCATCTGTACAGAATGTGGAAAAATCACAGAATTTTTGGATGATGAGATAGAAAAGCGCCAACATATAATCACAAAAAAATTCGGTTTTAAAATGACTGACCACTCTATGCAGATATATGGCGTTTGTAAAGAGTGCCAAGAAAAAGAAAACAACTAAGAAAGAAGGAAAACTATTGATTTTTGAAAATAAATACATACAGCAAAGAATAGAAAAAGCAAATGCATTAAAAGATGCAGGGTACAATCCTTATGCAAATGATTCACAAAGAAATACAACTATCGAAAAATATTTGAATGTCAACTCTGATGTGGCCGAGATGGAAAACAAACGTGACGAAAAGCGTCACTACATTGTAAGCGGGCGTATAAAGTTTCTTCGTATTATGGGAAAAGCAAGTTTTGTAAAGATTGAAGATGAAAGCGGTATGCTACAGGTTTATATTACACGCGACAATCTTCCCGAGGGTTTCTACAACACTATGTTTAAAAAAAACATAGAAGTCGGAGATATCATTGAAGTCGGCGGTTTTCCTTTTGTAACAGGACAGGGAGAACTCTCTTTGCATGTAGACAGTTTCAAGCTGCTGACAAAAGCCATCTCACCGCTTCCTGAAAAATTTCACGGTATTACTGACAAAGAGATTCGTTACAGAAAACGCTATCTTGATCTGATTATGAATGCGGAAGTCAGAAAAACTTTTCAAATCCGTTCCCGCGTTATCTCTTTGACACGCCGTTTCTTTGAGGACAAAGGTTTTTTGGAAGTGGAAACACCTATGATGCATCCTATTGCCGGCGGGGCCAATGCCAAACCTTTTGTTACACATCATAATGCACTCGGTGTTGACAGATACCTCAGAATTGCACCGGAACTTTACCTTAAAAGGCTCATTGTCGGCGGTTTTGAAGCCGTTTTTGAAATCAACCGTAACTTTAGAAATGAGGGGATGGATGCAACACATAACCCTGAATTCACCTCTATAGAGTTTTACTGGGCATACAAAACATACAAAGATTTAATCGAAATCACAAAAGAGTACTTCCAGTACCTTTTTGAACATTTAAATCTGCCGACACTTTTGCCTTACGGTGATTTGGAAGTCAATTTTGCAAACTTCCAGGAGATTCCTCTTATAGAGTCTTTAACAACGATTGGCGGAGTTCCTGCAGATGTTACAAAAGACAAAGAAAAAATCATTGCCTATTTGAATGAAAAAGGTATTACGGTTAAACCCGGAATGAATTTGGGGCAGCTTCAGGGTGAACTTTTTGATGAATTTGTTGAGAAAAAACTGATAGACCCTACTTTTATTACAGAGTATCCTGTTGAAATTTCTCCGCTTGCTCGCAGAAGTGATGCACATCCTGAAATTACAGAGAGGTTTGAACTCTTTATAGCAGGCCGTGAAATTGCCAATGCTTTCAGTGAGTTAAATGACCCAATAGACCAACTTACACGTTTTGAAGGACAGATGGCTGCAAAAGAGAGCGGAGATGATGAAGCCCATGAAATGGACAGTGATTTTGTTGAAGCACTCAGCTATGGCATGGCACCAACAGCGGGACAGGGAATAGGAATAGACAGACTTGTAATGTTGCTGACAAATGAGCACAGCATAAGAGATGTTTTACTGTTCCCTGCTATGAAGCCTGTACAGGAAGAAAACACAAAAGAAGAGGAAGAGTAAAAATACTCTTTCCTCCCTCTTCTGCTGATTACAGCTTTTCTGGAGTCAGCCCTGCACTTTCTAAAAAATGACGCAGTTCTACCACTATCTCTTTTGAAATATTTGTATCTTGATGAGGAAGAGGCATAACATACTCTTTGTCATTTAAAAATATTTTTACATGATGATTTTTTGTCATCTCTGTTTTTGCACCATAATGTTCTAACGCATGTATTAGTTTTTTATAATCAATATTAGATGAAAGCGGATGCTCAAATACTTTTTCTATTTTTGCTTTGTGTTTACTCATGGGTAAATCCTTTTCTTTTTTATTTATAGTGCTATTATAACATGCAGACAGAGAAACTTTTGCTACTTAGTTTGCATTTTTTTTCAAAATCAGGAATGCAGTGCCGGAACTCACCGTTTTTCTCACAAGTCATGCTTTAGCATAGAAAATCCGGGTTCCAAAATATTCCTGAATCGGTACTTTAGTGCCGACTGTTGTTACATCCTTGTCACTCTCAGCCCACCCTAAAGGATGGGTTCCAGAAAAATAATATGCTTTTTCCCAACCTAATGCATCAAGACTGAAGTCCGAGGGTTTCGAAATATTCCGGAATCGTTACTCTGCTTTTACTCCTTCTTTGCTACTCTGTTCTTTTTTTAAAGATAAGCAGTGTTTTGTCTTGTGTATCATAAAGAGAAAAAGTCTGTTTTTCTACAAGTTTGAGTTTTGAAAGTTTTTGAAATATCTGTATTTTATGAAAGTACTGCACAATTGTATCTTGCTGTTTTGTGTAACTTCCATCTTCTTTTTTTTCAAAAAGTGTAAATTTTGTATGCAGTTCATTGTTTTGAAATATGGCATCGACATTTAAAAATTCTTCTTCATTTTCACTGCTCATCGTTCCTTCTGCCACATCACTGAAACCATAAAGCGTATTGATATCAGCGATAAAAACACCCTCATCACTGAGTTTGTCCGCAACCGATTCCAAAAAAGAAAGAAGACTCTCTCTGTCCATAAAATTTAAAACATCAAAAATACTTACAATGGCATCAAATTTGCCATCAACCTCTTTTATATCAATGCACTCGGCGTCAAATCCCTGCTCTTTACACTCAGCAACCATTACAGCACTCAAATCAATGCCTTTACATGTAACACCGTCGCTACTCATTCGCTGCATAAATCCGCCACGACCGCATCCGACATCCAGCAGTGTTTTTACACTATAGTCATCCAGTTCCGAGCGGTATAAATCATAAAGTGCCTCTGTAGCCTCTTCTATACCTAAAAGATGTTCTGCCTTGGCATAAAGATCAAGATTAGTCATTTTCTGCTTTTATAACTTCATTAATTTTTTCGTAAATATCCAAAACTTCATCTTTTTTGGCAATATAACTGTTCTTGTTTGCTATTAGATAGGTCGAACTTGTCATAATGTCCTGCACAACTTCCAAACCGTTTTGTTTCATAGTCGTTCCCGTTTCAACAATATCTACTATCATATCTGCAAGACCGATTAACGGGGCAAGTTCTATAGAACCGTAAAGCTTTATAATTTCTACACTCACAGCCCGTTCTTCAAAGTAACGCTTTGTAATGTTGACCATTTTGGAGGCTACTTTAAGCTCAGGTTTTGTCAAATCAAACTTTTCACCCTTTCTCATGCCTATCGCCACTTTACAAATACCACGACGCAAATCGAGCAAACGGACAACATCAAGGCCCTGTTCTTCCAGGGTATCAAGCCCGACAACCCCAATATCAGCTGCCTGATGGTATACATAGGTTGCCACATCTTGATTACGCACAAGTAAAAAACGAAATTTCGACGTCTCAAGAATTAGTTTTCTGTCATCAAATTTAAAACTGTCACCAAAAATAGTTTCAAAAATTTCCAAAGTTTCTTTGGCTATACGACCTTTTGGCAGTGCAACTGTTAGCATAGTCTATCCTCATTCTGTAATATAATCTTTTTCATAGAGTTGAAAATCAGTTTTTCATCGACTTTTGCATCTCTAAATATCTTTTTAAATTCCAAGGCATCGCCACCTGTCAAGATGACCGGCAGGTTATGGGACATTACTTCACTATAGAGTGTTTTTAAATATCCGTAACTTATGGCATCTTGTGAATTTTTTGGCATTATATCCAAGTCACACTCAAAGTTAAATGAATATGCCAGCGCAGGAGAAATATTCTCATAGGTTTTTTGCATTGCTTTAATTCCCGGGTAAATAAAACCGCCCATGAATTGTCCGTTTTTTACAACATCAACAGTCACAGCACTCCCCGCATCAATAATAATACCGTCGGAAACAGACTCTACGGCAAAAATTCTGTCAATTCCCATAGTCTGATAATATTTTTTTTTATCAATATATTCAGATAAATCTATCCAGTTTGACAAAGACCGCAAGTTTACATGCAGAGCCTTGTTCACACAAATATAATAGACTTTTTCTTTTATACAGGAGGGGTCAAAACTCTTTACATGTTCTTTATAGTCTCTGTTTTCATCATAAAAATGATAGGAAGTGTTGCCTATATCACACAAAAGCATTATTGGATTTTCCATCCTGCTTCTTTAAAAGCTTTTTGGGCTTTTGAGCATAAGGGTGCATCTATAAACAAAATCTTATGTTTAAAATTGTGTTCACAGTAGAGTGTCAACTTTGCATAAATCTCTTCAAATTTATGAACATCTTTCATCAATATTCTGCTCTTTTGGCTCACAGCAAAAATTGCCCAAAAATATCCGCGTATATCTGTTGCCTTATAAATTTTTATCTTATTTCTTATACCCAAATCTTTTGGAGAAATCTCCTGCATCTTTTTAAATATTTTACCCTTGTGTCTCAAAGAGTCTACAATCATTTGCATAGAAATACTATACTCCTTTGTTTTTTGCAATTATAAATGCTTCACATTCATCTACGGGTAACGGCTTGGAGAAAAAATACCCTTGAATGTCATAACATCCCTCTTGTACTAAAAAGTCCAGTTGTTCTTTAGTTTCAACACCTTCAGCTATTATTTGCAAGCCTAAATTTTTTGCCAAAGATATAATTGTTTTGACAATTGCAACATCATCTTTGTTTTTTGGAACATCTGTAATAAAACTACGGTCTATCTTGATTTTGTTTACCGGCAGTTTTTTCAGATAGGACAATGATGAATATCCTGTGCCAAAATCATCTATAGAAACGGAAATACCCAAGTTTTGTATTTTATTTAAAATATCTATAGATTTTTGAGGATCTTTCATAATCTGACCTTCAAGAATTTCAAGTTCCAAAAGAGCTGTATCAAATTGCAAACGCTCAACAGTATAAGCAAGCTCTTCAATATAATTACCGCTTTCTATCTTTTTAGTAGACACATTTACAGAAACCTTTCCAAATTCAAGACCCTTTTGCTGCCATTTCAGTATCTGTTTTATTGAATGCGTCAGCATGTATTTGTCAATTTCGAGAATTAAGCCTGTTTCTTCACAAAACGGGATAAAATCATTCGGATTAATCAAACCTTTTTGCGGGTGTATCCAACGAATCAATGCTTCTAATCCTACAATTTTTCCGTTTCTTGCATCTATTTTCGGTTGAAAGTAACTTACAAATTCTCTGTTTTTCAAGGCTTTGCGTATATCTGCATCGAGTTGAATTTTCTGCAGTGCCATCTCTGTCATTTTTTTCTCATAAAACTGATAAGTGTTCTTACCGCTGTCTTTTGCTTTATACATGGCAGTTTCAGCATTGCGTAAAAGCTGGCTCGCTTTTTTGGCATCTTGAGGATACAGGGCTACACCAATACTGAATGTAGTATATATTTCTATATTTTTTATATTAAACGGTTTTTTCATCTGAATCAAGATAGATTCAATCAGATTTATTGTACTGAAATGAGTTGTATTTCTGTGCAATATGGCAAACTCATCTCCGCCAAGCCGTGCCAGAGTATCATCATTTTTTATACACTTTTGCAGCCTTTTGGTAATTTCTAACAGCAATTCATCGCCTACTTCATGTCCGTAGGTGTCATTGACATCTTTAAAGCTGTCTAAGTCTAAGAAAAACATACTCAACTGTTCGCCGGTTGCTTTGTAGTGTTTTATAGCCTCTTCAATTCTGTCTAAAAGCAACACTTTGTTTGGCAGTTCTGTCAAATGGTCATGATGCGCAATAAATCGCAAAACATTTGACTGCAGTTCCAGCTCTTTGGTTTTTTCCTCTACACTTTGTTCGAGTATCTCATTTTGTTCTTCTATAAAGCGTTTGTAATTTACATTATAAGCATAATACAAGAGCACAATGATCAATAAAAAAATGAGCAGTGTTACTTCCAAAATACTGTTTTTAGCCTGTTCAATATCTGAAAGATCAATCAGTCTCAAATCTTTTGCAATGATAAAATAGCCCATGGATTTTGCATTCAAATCCGGCAACCGGAAGGCTGTAATCAAAAGAGAATGCTCTTTGTCTACTCTATATTCAGGAATATCAAGGTATTTTGTAATTGACGAATTTTTGACTATTTCAAGCAGCCTGTTGCTCTTAAAGGGATTGACTATATAATAATTTTCAACAAAAGTATTTGAATAGGCTTCACTCAACTGCTTTTTATAACTTTTGTCAACAACTATCAGCAGATCATTGCCACTGCGTTTCATTTTTTCACTTATGGAGTCAAATTTTGCGATGGTCTCAACAATACCTATGAACTTGCCTCTTTCATAGATCGGCACCATTGCTTTAAAAGTCATATCAAATTTTCCGGTACTGACGGTGGAGATAACTTTAGGGTCATGAATAGCCTGCTTTACATCCTGTCGCACAAGAGAGAGATCATCTCCTCTTTTGTCACTCCAGCTTCTGTAAATGCTTCTCCCGTCGGATGCGATAAACTGTATCCAGATATTTTTTAAAGAGGAGTAGCGTTGCAGAGTTGTAATTAAATTATCAAGATAAAGACTGCTGTGATTTTTCTGTTCTAACGCATTTTTTATATTCTGATTTGCAGAAAGTGCCAAAGTCACCAGCAAAATCGCCTCAGATTTTTCTTTAATCAGACTCTGCAGTTCATTTTTCATATCTTTACTGACTTCAAAATACTTTTCATTTTTTAAAGTCTCTACTTTATTGGTCACATAAAGATAGCTTCCTGTCAAAAAAACTGTAATTAACAATACAGCTATGACAATGATTCTTAAAAACTGCGTCATAAAAAATTATTTACTCAAACCTAATTCTGCAAATAAAACTTCAAAATATTCACTGATATTCAGAAGCTCTTCCATAAGCGTTCCAAATGCTTTATCCTCTTCTATCCACTCTTCAATTCTTTTGACACTGTCACTTTTTTGACTCTCATCCAGCTTGTCACTGTTGACAACTGCATCTTTGATTTTTTCTAAATGTTCTTTGTGTTTATGTGCGCTCATTTCTTTTTCCTTTGTGATTAATAATTTTCATATTTTCCGGCTTTTACATCTTCTCTAAGCTGTTGAATCTTTTTTTCCATAATATTTAAAATAATATCCGCCGCCTCTGTATCATCCGCTTCGGGAACATCCCAGTCTGTTATTTTCATATTCATTTTAAACAGTAATTCCAACTCTTTTTCTATTTCAGCCTTTCTTTCCGCCAATTCCTGTATAACTGCATCTGACATTTTCAATCCTTACTTTTTCTTTTAGTATACATCAAATTTTATTTAATATCTATATACTTTGGAATGAAACTTTTGATTTTTTTGTAAATCCTTTCAAAATCTGTTGAGTAGACTCTTGTATGAGCAACAGCAGTGATAAAGTTCGTATCTCGCTCCCATCTTGGAACAAGATGCATATGAATATGCTCGGCTATTCCTGCACCCGCCGCCTTGCCCAAATTCATACCGATATTTACGCCGTTGGCACCTAACCCCTCTTTGAGCAGTTTGACACTCTGCTGTGCAAGTTTGGACATATTCAGCCAAACTTCACTCGGCAGCTCTTCAAGTCTGTCCGTATGCATATGGGGGATAATCATAAAATGCCCCGGAGTATAAGGATATTTGTTCATCACCATAAAACAGTGTTCATTTCTGTAGAGTACATGTAAAGACGCATCCTCTTGCGGGTGTGTACTGATATGGCAAAAAACACACCCTTTTATTTTTTCCTGTGTAACATATTCATCCCTCCAGGGAGCATATAAAATATCTTCCATTCATTCTCCTTCAAAAATTATAAATCGCTATGGCAACAGTAATAAAACCAGCCTAAAGCCCGCACTGAAGTACGGGTTCCGAAAAAAGCACAGACTCACCCGGAATCGGTACTTCAGTGCCGACTATTGCTACTTTCTTGCCACTCTCAGCCCGCACTGAAGTACGGGTTCCAAAAAAAAAACACAGACTCACCCGGAATCGGTACTTTTAATACCACTCTCAGCCCGCAGTGAAGTACGGGTTCCGAAAAAAATACAGACTCTCTAGGAATCGGTACTTTAGTGCCGACTGATGGCGACAGCATTACAAAAATGCAAAAACCAGATCAGGAAAAGCCACGACAAGCCCCAGACCTAACAACTGCAAAGCGATAAAAGGGATAATACCTTTGTAAATATCCATCGTTGTAACACTGTTGCCGGCTGCCCCTTTTAAAAAGAAAAGCGAAAGTCCAAACGGCGGTGTTAAAAATGATGCCTGCAGATTCATGGCTATTAACACGCCAAACCAGATGGGATCTATTCCAAAAGCAGCCATAACAGGGACTAAAATAGGTACAATAATGAAACTTATTTCTATAAAATCTATAAAAAATCCGAGTATAAAAATACTCAGCATTGCCACAGCTATAAATACCCAGACATTTCCTATGTCTTGCGAGAAAAATTCCAAAATCAAATCAGTTCCGCCGAGTTCGTTAAAAACAAGACTAAAAGTTGTCGCACCGATTAAAATCATAAAAATCATACCGCTGAGCTTCATCGTCTCAAACAGAGCATATTTTATCATTGCAAACTTAAGTGTTTTATTGTATGCCGATAAAATGACGCCACCGAGTACGCCAAAAGCCGCTGATTCTGTCGGAGAGGCGATACCGGTAAAGATACTACCCAAAACCGCCAGCATTAACAAAAGCGGCGGGATTATAGCAGAGAGTACGGCAAACATACTGATTTTTTCTTCACTCACAAGAGCGGGGGCATCTTCTTTGTTCATGAAAGCACGAATGAGAATATAGGCTATATAGAGTGAAACAAGTGTCAGTCCCGGTAAAACCGCACCCTTAAACAGATCACCTACACTGACGCTCATCACATCTCCCAGCACGATAAGAATAATCGAAGGTGGTATAATCTGTCCAAGCGTTCCGCTTGCCGCTATAGTTCCGGATGCCAGACCTTTGTTGTACCCGGCACTGAGCATCAAAGGCAGAGCGATCACGCTCATCATCACCACAGAAGCCGAAACTATTCCCGTAGAAGCTGCCAAAAGTGCGCCGACCAGAACAACGCTTACACCCAAACCGCCGCGAACACTTTTAAAAAGCGCACTCATCGAAATCAGCAGCTTTTCCGCCATACCTGACTTTTCGAGAATCAGTCCCATCATAATAAAAAGCGGCACTGCCATAAGCGTTGTATTGCTCATAATGCCGTAAATTCTAAAAGGCAGTATATTAAAAACATCAAATCCCAAAGAAGGAATGAAAAAGGCAAAAAACATTGCCACACCGCCAAAAGCAAAGGCAACAGGGATTCCCCAAAGTAAAAGTGCAAGCGCCACACCAAACATTACAAATGCCATTAGAGTGATTTCCATTTTTCAATGTCGCTTACAAGCTCTTTGAGTGCCTGCAACACCAAAAGAACAAAAGCAAACGGCATCAAAGATTTGACAATCCAACGGTATTGCAAACCGCCCGGATCTGAAGAGGCTTCATGCTGCACAAAGCTCATCTCCACAAATCCTATTCCTATATAAATAATCAAAATTGAAAGAGGGAGTACAAAAAAGAGAGCCGAGACAATATTAATGAGGGCCTGTCTCTTTGGCGAAAATTTTTCATAAAAAATATCAACACGGACATGGGCATTATGACGCAGAGCAAAGGCAATACTGAGTAAAATAACCACATCAAAAAAATGCCACTCCAACTCCTGCAGTGCCGTAGAACCGTGAGAAAAAAGATAGCGGCTTGTTGCATCAAATACAACCAAAACAACCAGTAATGCCAGAATCACTGCAGTCAAATAAGATATATACTTCATAAATTTATCGACAGCATTTAACATACAAAAATCCTATATAAAATTCGGTGCATCATTGGCAAAGAGTATGATATCGCCTGATTTTGTCTGACTGGCCAAAATGTCAACCATTGATGCTTTGTCTTTGAGTATTATTTTGTTCTTTACATGTAAATGCCTGTCAAAAAGATCTGCATTTAAGGAGCCGGTAACAATCACTATGTCAAAGACTTTGTTGATTGCTTCAATCAGCTGCAGATTCAATTCATCCGTACTTTCAACAAGTCCCGGTGTAACGATGACTTTTCTGCCCTCATGCAGTGAACACAAACGTATACCCTCAAGCATACCGTCAATATTTCCGTTATATCCGTCATCAAGAATGATTTTTCCACCGGCTTTTATGAGTTGGAGTCTATGCTCAACCGGTTCGAGGTTTTTGACAGCCTCAACTATCTCTTCATCACTCATTCCAAAACTTTTTGCTATTCTTACCGCTACGGCAATATTCATCGTCTGAAAAGCACCCAGAATATCTGTATGCAGTTGTAAAGTTCTCCCATCTGATTCAAGTTCAAAATCAGTACCTTCGAGCGTTGCCTGTACGTTTTTTATCTCATCACCGAAAAAAGTCACCTTTTCATGCGGTTCATCTGTTACAGAGGTATGAATAAATGCCTGTTCCAACCTTGGTGATTTAATAATTTCGAGTTTTGTAGCGATAATATTTTTCAAAGATTTAAAATACTCTATATGTGCCTCACCCACACGCCCGACCACAACTCTCTGCGGTTCCAGAAAAGTTGTAATTTCATAAATATCTCCGCGCTCTCTTGCGCCTGCTTCACATACATATATCTGTGTATCTTCAGGAAGATTATTGTTTATATCCGCAACAATTCCGCCTAAAGTGTTTACACTTCTTGGTGTTGCATAGACATTAAATTTATACGAGAGAATTTTGGCTGTAAAGTTTTTAATGCTTGTCTTGCCGTAACTGCCGGTAATGCAGACAATTTCCAAATCTTTCATAGATTGCAGTTTTTTCTTCGCCTCTTTCATGTAGACTTTGAAAAGAAACTTCTCTATTATATAACTGCCGATATAGGCAAGTGCCAAAGGCATAAAAACACCGTATGTTGCACAGCCCTCTTTAAGCGTACACAGTACATCCTGAAACAGTGTCAGAGAAACCAAAAGAATCAAAAATCTTTTGACACGCCATGTCAGAACCAGCTTTTTATCAAGCTTTTTATACCAGATAATAATACTCGGGACAAAAGCAAATATAAAAAATATAATAAAGAACTTCCCTGTTGTGTAATAGGCGATAAAAGGAATAATAAAATACAAAATATGCCAATGCGGTTTATGATGTCTGAAAATCACTCTCTCAATTTTATAATCATACCACTGCAGGTTTGTAATAAGATACCAGCCTAAAAGTGTGACAAAAAGAACATTGGTTACAAAGGCCAGCAGTGTTTCATACTCTTGCATTGCATACTCCCTTTTAGTGTTGCATTGTTTCTAAAAATGCAGTTTGAATTTTTAAAGAAATATCCTCTGCATTTTTCATAAAAAAATAATGATCGCCATTATATACTTCCAAAGCAGAATCATTGATAAGCTCTTGGATTTTTCTTCCCGAATCAAGTGGTGTGGCACTGTCCTCTTTACCCCAAAAAAGCAATGCTTTTTCTTCAAATCTTGAAAATTCATCACTAAAATCTTCATTGACCACATTTTTAAAAGTCTGATACATGTATTCGCTGAGTTGCCTGGCATCATCTGCCACAAAGAGCGAACGGAATTTAGACAAACCAAGAACTTTCAATGTCTTAAAAAGTGCTATTTTTGCCTGTACTTTGAAAGGCTTTGGTATATAAATACCGGCACTTGCAACCAAAACAAGCAGTTTCGGCTCCAGCAACAAAGCAACTTTTCCGCCAAAAGAGTGCCCCATTACAATATCTTTTGAAGCATTCATATGAATCATCAGCAATTCTACAATTCTTGCTACATCAGCAGTTGTTAAAGCATCATTACATGTAGAATTGCCAAAACCCGGCAAATCTATATAGATGTGGCGAAAAGTGTCCATATAGGGAGAAAATGTCTGTTTCATCAGATTTTTATTGCTTCCCCAGCCATGTAAGACTATCAGGTCTATCTTGGCATGAGGATTCACTATTTCATAACTAATGTCAAAAGTATGCTGATTATACTGTATTGACTTTACCGCCATCTATTTGCCTTTGGCCTGAGAAATAGAGTGAATATAATCATAAGTCACTTTTGGACGTTTTGAATGGGGTAAAGAGGAGGCAAGTTCTTCAAGAGAGGCTGCAAAATCTTCAAAAAGATAATTTGCCATAGAACCCGGAATAGGGTTGATTTCATTGAGCAGTACTTCATCATTGAAAACAAAAAAGTCACAGCGTATCAAAGCACCTTCAAACAAACCACGATAGACTTTTTCAAAATTTGTTTTCAGACGCAGTGCCAACTCTTCACTGACATCCGCCTGAAGCACCTGTTCACTTCTTGAAAAATCCATATACTTTTTCTCAAAATCTAAAAATTCTTCTTTTTTCGGTTCTTCGACAATGGAGTAATGCATCATGCCGTTTGCGTAATATCCTGCCAAATTATACTCTTTGACACCCTCCAAAAACGGCTCTGCAATGAGTGTGTCATCAAATTCAAAAGCAACATCGAGTGCATAATCAAGTTCACTTTCATCTTTGACTACACTTACCCCGATTGAGCTGCCAAGAGAAGCAGGTTTGACTATAAAAGGATACGGTATCGTTATATTGCAATGTTCATTTTTATGAATAACTTCATATTTGACATACTTGACACCTGTGGCTTCACACAAATATTTTGTATAACGCTTGTCATAAGAGAATGTACAGGCATCCACACGCGGACCGATGTATTTTACAGAGTAAAAATCAAACAGTGCGGCTATTGTCCCGTCTTCTCCATCCGCCCCGTGAATTAAATTTAACACGATACTGTTGTATTGACTCTTTGAAAACATGCTTTTTTGGACAAAAGAGCCCTGTGCGAGTGTGAGGAGAGGCATCTTTTTATATGCACCTTTTGAAAAAGTGACTGCTTTCATTTTTGCAGGTTCTATGAGATAAAAAGTATGATCACTGTCACAAAATACAAATGTCAAATCAAAACCTGCTAATTTCTCTTTTAATGTTATGGCACTGACAATGCTTATTTCATGCTCGAAACTTGCACCGCCAAATAAAATTGTTAATTTCAATAGATATTTCCTTTTAAATTGTTTGGAGTTGTTTAAGGGCACCTTTTACAAGTGAAGCGGTATCGTCTCCCTCACATGCGCTCAATGCCTTTGCTATTTTATCTTTTTTAAAGCCTAAAGCTTCCAGTGCTTCACTGGCTTCGTTAAATGCCTGTGAGGCCTGCGGTGTTGCATTGTCACCGAGTATTTCAGCATCAAAACCGTTAAGTTCCACTAAAATTCGCCCGGCACTTTTAGGCCCTATTCCAGGTACTTTTTTGACACCGTTCACATCTTTGTTATTTATAATCGCAGCAAACTGGGAAGGTGTATAGGTAGAACAGATTGCCATAGCAACCTTGGGACCGACGCCATTGATTTTGATCAAACGGGAAAACATTTTTTTCTCTGCCATATCCATAAAACCAAAAAGCAGCTGTGCATCTTCGCGAATGATGTGTGTTGCAAACAAAGAAACATTTTCTTTTGGCAAAGCAGAAAATGTGTGCAAAGAGATAAAAACCTCATATACAATTCCCTGTACGTTTACATGTACATATTTTGGTTCTTTATATTCAATTTTTCCGTGTAGGCCTACTATCATATTTATTTCATTTCCTCTTCATTCATAGGACGTATGGCATATTCGCCTTCGTCCAGTTCAACGAGTCCAAAAACCTGTTCACGGGAACCTTCCATAGGTTTATAAACCAGTTCCATAGGAGGGTCAACCAGTTTAAATCTAATTTCGTTGTACCCTATCCACCTGTCTCTGTTTATAACCCTTGCATCAAAAATATTTTCTTGAAAAGAAGAAGTTTTTGTTGTTAAAAGGTTTAACGCATCCTGTGTCACTGAAACTTCGGTCTTTAAATTCTTTACATTTTCCTGCATGACCTGAAACTGTTTGTATTTTTTCACAAAAGAAGCAGGCATTTTAACTCCGTTTTTTTTGTAATGCAAAAGTCTTTTTTTAATTTCTATAAAAGCCGGTGTTGCTTCTTTGAGCAAATGCATCTGTTTTTTTAATTCTTCTCGCAATTCTTTGAGCTGCAGCTCCAGTTTTTCTATTTTTTGCTGATTCTCGTTCAGGCTTTCTTTGGCTTCTTTTTGCAACAAGGGATCAATCGTAAAAATGTTTTCACTGCCCTGAAGTTTTTGTATTTCAATGCGTTTTGTTGCAATTGCTTTGACATGAGAAGTACAAATTTCTATATCTATTTCCCGGCCTCGAATTATACCACCTAAAGCTTGTGCAACCTTTACCTGCTCACCGTCAATTTCACCATGTTCGAGTCTCGTAACCCGGATATTTTTCCCATAGGCTTTCCCCTTATGGACATTTATTTCCAAGTTGTCTGCTTTGATAACAGCAGTTTTATGCGTTTGTCCGTTTACAGTAGCCTCTTTTGCTATAACTTTTGCATTGGAGCCGACATTTCCTTCAATTTTTATTTTACTTACCTCAACAGTCATACCTGTTCCAACAGCATCTTTGACGGCATCTGTCTCTTTTACAGACATCTCCACATCAGAGTCCACACCGCTTTTGATAGATCCTGTCGTTTTGAAACTGACTTCTCCTACATCAACTTCATTTTTTATCACATAAGTATCGTTTTCAAAAGCAATATAGCCATTTTCATTGGCAATATATTTTATTGATTTTTCATCTTCAACGACTCGTATCGTACTGTCAACTTTAAAAGTCGGTTCATGTTTGACGACAGGCTCGGCAGGTTTTATATATTCGCCACGACAGTTACGCCCGGGTTTTCCGGGTTTTGGTTTGATATACTCTATAAGCACTTCATCTTTTTTGACACTTTGTATAAACCCTCTTAACGCATAATCAATTCTCTCGTTTTCATCAAGCTCTTTATTTTTTTCAAAATAGAGTATCAAAGCATCATTTGTTGTAGGTGTCGGCTCAATCCCTTCTGCTATCAAGTGTGTTTCATTTTGCAAAAATTCAAGATGCTGCGCCACTCTGACTCGTGCAGAGATTTTTGAGACCACATCAGGAAGCATCTCATCAAAAATATGCACAAGAATTCCTGCCCGTATTTTTTTCTTATTTATAAGATCCAAAAAACTGTCTTCGAATCTCGGAGAATACTCAACACTTGATCCCGCTGCAATACTCAGATACACTTTACACTTTGTAGCATTGGCCCCAACTGCTGTTTTGAAATTTTTACAGAGTTCATCTTCATTCAGCCTTTTGGAAAAAATTTCCACCTCATATGTCTGTTTAATCTGAAAATCAGGGTTTAAAAAGCTCTCTTCATTGTTGAGTTCACGCAGGGCTTCGGGTGTGACTTCTTCCCATTCACTCTCTTCTTTGTCTTTTTTTATTCTCGTATAAGTCTGAATATCAAGTATGTTAAAATCCAGCAATTCCGGCTTTATATCGTATGATTTTGCAATGTTAAAAATCTCTTTTGCAACATTTTGCGTTCGTACGACAGTCGGACGAACTTTTCTTACTGTTTTAGTCTTTTTATCAGAACCAAATAATGCCATAATGAAATTACCATACTTTTTTTAATTTTTTTTATGAAAGATTTTAACCAAAGATTTGTTAAAATTATGTAAAACTTATATTATATCGACAAAGAAGCCTATGTTTAAAGCAATTTTCACCAACAGTTTTGGAATTCTCATCTCCCGTGTATTGGGATTTTTCAGAGACCTTTTAACCGCATCCGCACTTGGTGCAAACATATACAGCGATATATTTTTCATCGCTTTTAAACTCCCCAATCTTTTTCGCAGAATTTTTGCAGAAGGTGCTTTCAGTCAGGTTTTTATCCCTGCGTTTACACGAAGCAGACACAAGGCGCTCTTTAGCATCAATATACTCCTTGTTTTCACTTCTGTCATACTTATACTCACCCTTCTTGTCAATCTCATACCGCAGCTTTTTACAAAAGCAATCGCCACAGGTTTTGATGCTGACACCATTGCCCTCGCCGCTCCCTATGTTGCCATCAATTTTTGGTACCTTCCGCTTATATTTTTTGTCACATTTTTGAGTGCTATGCTGCAGTACAAACACCATTTTGCAACCTCGGCATTTGCAACTGCCCTGCTCAATCTTTCACTCATTGCTGCTTTGTACCTCTCTCATGACAAAAGCCAAAGTGAAATTGTTTACTATTTAAGTTACGGGGTCATTATTGGCGGAGTGTTGCAACTCGGCGTCCATCTGCTGGCCATATACAAACTCGGACTGGCAAAACTGCTTCTTGGCGGCGTGAAATATTTTGGAGTCAAATCTAAAAATATAAATGAGGATACCAAAAAATTTCGCACAAATTTCTTTCCGGCGGTCTGGGGAAACTCTACCGCACAGGTTTCTGCTTTTTTGGACACTTTTTTAGCCTCGTTTTTAGTCACCGGTTCTATCTCCTATCTTTACTATGCCAACCGCATTTTTCAACTGCCTTTGGCACTTTTTGCCATTGCCGTATCTGTTGCGCTGTTTCCAAGAATCGCACGCTATTTAAAAAACAATGATGAAGCAAAAGCGCTTGCAAATCTGCAAAAGGCTTTCTGGTTTTTGGCATTTCTGCTTACATGCAGTACTCTTGGAGGCATCATCCTTTCTCATGAAATCATCTGGCTTTTGTTTCAAAGAGGTGCCTTTGACGCCCAGGATACCCAAAACACAAGTGCCGTACTGCAAATGTATATGCTCGGACTTTTACCTTTTGGCATACAAAAACTTTTTGTTCTCTGGCTCTATGCAAAAGAGATGCAGGCAAAAGCCGCAAAAATAGCGACGGTTTCTCTTGTCGCCTACATTACTTTTGCCTTGGCTTTTATTGGCCCTTTTGGCGTGGCAGGTTTGGCACTGGCAAGTACCATCGGCGGCTATGTGAGTCTCTTTTTTACCCTCAAAGTTTTTGGGATAAAAAACTTTTTTGCTATACTTCGTTCAAAAAATCTCATCTATCTGGCTGTAAGTTCTGTTGTACTTATCGCATTACTACTCTATTTAAAGGAAATTCTCCGTGCATATATTTGATTCTGTACAAAAAACAAAACGAAAATTCATTCCACTCAAAGAAGGAAAAGTCACACTCTATGTCTGTGGTCCTACCGTTTATGATGATGCCCACCTCGGACATGCAAAATCAGCGCTTGTGTTTGACTTGCTTACGCGTGTTTTGGAGGCAAACGGATATGAAGTCATCTATGCACGCAACATTACCGACATAGATGACAAAATCATCAAAAAAGCGATAGAGCTGAAAAAAGAGATACAGGAGATTACAGACTTTTATACAGAGGCATACCACAAAGAGATGGAAGCTATCGGTGTAAAAAAACCGACCCTGGAGCCAAAAGCAACACAAAACCTTGAAGCGATGGTTGATTTGATACAAAAGCTCATAGACAAAGGACATGCCTATACAACACCTGATGGCGATGTCTATTTTGATACGGCAAGCGACAGTGAGTATCTGACGCTTTCACACCGCAGCCAAAACGAAGAAGACAAGCAGGAGCGGGTCGCGAGTTCAAGCTACAAAAAAAATCATGCCGATTTTGCCCTGTGGAAAAGTGTCAAGGACAACAGTGTTACCTTTTCTTCTCCTTTTGGTGCAGGTCGTCCGGGCTGGCATCTGGAGTGTTCTGCCATGATAGAAAAGCATTTGGCCTACAAAGATACGCCTTTTGCCATAGACATCCACGGAGGCGGAGCTGACCTGCTTTTTCCCCACCATGAAAATGAAGCGGCACAGACACGGTGTGCCACAAAACATGAACTTGCCAACTACTGGATGCATAACGGATTTGTCAATATTGAAGGCGAAAAGATGAGCAAATCACTGGGCAACAGCTTTTTTCTCAAAGATGCCCTCAAAGAGTATGACGGCGAGGTATTGCGGTTTTACCTCTTAAGTACACATTACCGCAGTAATTTTAATTTTAACACGCAGGATCTGGAAGCTTCCAAAAAGCGTCTTGACAAACTCTACAGACTGAAAAAGCGTCTTTTTGGTTTGTCTGCGTGTAATGATGAAACACCCTTTAAAAAAGAGCTTTTAAAATCTCTTAATGATGATATGAATGTCTCAACGGCTCTGGCCCTTATTGATGAGATGATAAGCAAAGCCAACGAAACACTCGACACTGCAGGAAAACACAAACTGCTCAAGCGTGAGACTCTGGCAAATTTGGCATACATAGAAGAAATTTTGGGCTTTGGTGTACAAAATCCTTTTGAGTATTTTCAGTTTGGCATAGATGACAATACAAAAGAGAAAATTAATACCCTCATAGAACAAAGAAACAGCGCAAAAAAAGAGAAAGATTTCGCGCTCTCGGACAAGATTCGAGATGAAATTCTTAGCCTTGGTGTTCATCTAATGGATACCCCGCAGGGAACTTTTTGGGAAAAAGTATAAATGACACTCAAAGAACTCCAACAGCATCTTGAGAAAAACGCCCTTACATGTAATGAAGAGTTTAAACGCCTGTTTCATGGTCGTGGCGGACTTTACGAGGAGTGGAAGCATCTTACAGTAGACTCCATTGACACTATTTTGAGTATTGCTTTGTATTTTGAAAAAAAGAATGAGACAGAACTTTTAGAGATGCTCAAAGCCTTTACATGTAACACGCGATATACAACACTTGTCATACAAAGACGATATCTTAAAGATGCACCGAGTGAAGTGATTACAGGAGAAATTCCGCAGGATTTACATGTAACAGAAAACGGCATGCAACTCAAAATCAACCTTCTCTCCAACAAAAACAGCGGTTATTTTCCCGATATGAAGAACGGGCGTGCCTTTGTACGCGAAAATGCCAAAAGCAAACACATTTTAAATCTCTTTTCCTATACCTGTGCATTTAGTGTTGCGGCAAAGCTCGGAGGTGCAAAGAGTGTTGTCAATGTCGATATGAGCAAAGGTGCCCTAAAAACAGGAATGGCAAACCATGCTTTAAACAATCTCGACCCAAAAGGTGTGAGCTTTCTCTCATACAACATACTCAAATCATTCTCTTCACTCAAAAGAAAAGGTCCTTACGATATGATTATCATCGACCCGCCGAGCTTTCAAAGAGGCAGTTTTGAAGCGACAAAAGATTATGAAAAACTCATAAAAAAACTGCCGCAGCTTGCAAGCCAGAACTGCATACTTTTGGCATGTCTGAATTCTCCTGAGTTGGAAAGTAACTTCATTATAGAGATGATAGAAAAATTCGCACCGAGTTTTACATTTGAAAAACGACTGGAAAACCTGCCCGAATTTGCAAGTGCAAACGAGCAAAAAAGTTTGAAAAATCTTGTTTTTACAAGAGTTGCTGTATAATCAGTTATGAAAAAAGAGAACCAAATCAAATATGAACTGATGCGACTGATGGCATTGGATTCTTATGCCTCTTCAGTTTCATTGCTTTTTATAGTTACCGTAGTTGCCGCTCTTTTTTGGAAAGAGACAGCACTGAGGGTTCCGCTTGCTCTTTGGTTGTTCTCTCTTTATACTGTTCTCATACTCAGAAGCTACTATGTAAAACAGTTTTTACATAATAAAACAAACCTTCAAAAAGCACAGACAATTTTTAATTTTTTCACCATTTTTTCAGCTCTGCTCACCAGTGCAGGTTTTTTGTTTTTATTTACAACTGCTGATCATGTGCATCAGACATTTATTATAATTATTATTTCCGGAACTTCAGCCGGTGCTGTCATTACACTCTCTTATTTCAAAAAACTGAGTATCAGTTATTTGTTTGTCCTGCTGCTTCCGCTTATTTACACTCTTTTGACACATAAATCGAATGCTTTTAATGCACTAAGCTATCTTATCATTTTGTTTTTGGTTATGCTCTCCATTTTTTCGGCAAAATACAATAAAAATATTGTAACAACATTAATAAGCAAATATAAAATTTTAGCAACAAAAAAAGCACTCGAAGTTTCAAAAAACAATTTTGAATCAATTTTCAAAGAACTTCCTATCGGTGTTTTCACCTACAGCAAAGACCTCGTACTGACCCAGGTGAACAAAGCATTTGCAAAAATTATAAAGGTTCCTCAGGAAAAACTTTTCAACCTTGACATGAAAACACTCAAAGACAAATCTATAATAGAACCCCTGCAAAAAGTTTTTAAAAATGAAAAAGCAGTTTATGAGGGTATTTACCATACAACACTCACTGACCTGGATCTGTGGATACGCCTCCATGCAATTCCCATGTATGATGCACAGGGCAATATCATTTCCGGACTGGGCATGGTAGAAGACATCACAACAGAGGTACAGAATCAAAAAAAACTGGAGTACCAGGCTTTTTATGATTCTCTGACCGGTTTAACCAACAGAGCCTCTTTTCGCAACTATTTAGAGCAGTTTATGAAAAAAATTCACCGCTCAAAAGAGTATGGTGCCCTGCTGTTCATTGATCTGGATGACTTTAAGAATATTAATGATTCTATCGGACATGATGTCGGTGATTATGTATTGCAGATATTTGCACAAAGAATCAGAAAAGTTCTCAGAGCAGAAGATATTTTTGCCAGACTCGGAGGGGATGAGTTTGTCATTCTCCTTTCGCAAACTGATGCAAATCTTGCAAAGATGCATGAAACAGCTCTGTACTTATCGGAAAAAATTCATACAACCCTCAAAGAACCGATACACAAAGAAAATGAAACACTCTATATATCACTCAGTATAGGCATAAAAATACTCACACCCGAAGAGCTTGATACTACCACTATACTCAAACATGCAGATATAGCCATGTATGAATCAAAAAAAGGAGGAAAAAACAAAACCTCTTTTTATGACAGTGCAATGAGCAGACAGATACAGGAGCAACTGCTTTTGCACAATGAACTCAAAATTGCCATACAGGAAAAACAGTTTGAACTCTACATGCAGCCTATTGTAGAGACAAAGACAGATAAAATTGTTTCTGCCGAAGCATTGATACGATGGAATCACCCGACAAAAGGGCTTCTGTTTCCAGATGCTTTTATAGAGTATGCAGAACAGTCCAGCCTTATCATCAACATAGGCAGTTGGGTGATAGAGAACGCTTTTGCAATGTATAAAGAACTCGAAGATACGCTTGAAAATATTGCTGTAAATATCAGCTTGAAACAGTTTTCCCAGGATAATTTTGAAGAGCTTTTGCTTGCGAGTGCAAAAAAACACAATGTACATCCTCGCTGTATCAAACTTGAACTTACAGAATCTGTGATGCTAAACAATCTGGAAAAGACCATTGACAAAATGCTCCATATCAAAGCGCACGGATTTGCATTTTCCATGGATGATTTTGGCACAGGCTACTCTTCACTCTCCTATCTGAAAAATCTGCCGTTTGACTATCTCAAAATCGATCAAAGTTTTGTACGGGATATGCTTGAGAATGAAAATGACAAAAAGCTTGTCAAAATTATTATTGATGTGGCAAAACAGTTTGATTTTTCAGTAATAGCCGAAGGGGTAGAAACAGTCGAGCATGCTCACTTTATAGAGGAAAACGGATGTGACTACTATCAAGGCTATTTGATATCCAAACCTGTTCCTTTGGCAGAATTTAAAAAACTCCTCTAAAAGACTTATTATTATGTAAGTTAATAAAATTAATAACTTACATTTATTAATTGTTAATGCTGATTGGAATAATATTCCGCCATGAAAACACATATCACAAACTTTTTTCGATCCGTTTTCTATCTGTACTATGATGGTTTTGTAAATATGAGAACAGGCAAAACCCTTTGGATTCTCATAGCTGTAAAACTATTTGTTATGTTTGCCGTTATAAAATGGCTGTTCTTCCCAAATATATTGCAGGAAAACTTCAAAACTGATACACAAAGAAGTCAATATATTTTGCAACAACTCACAAAGGAAAAATAATATGGAACACACTGACGTGCTTGTTGACTGGTCACGGGCGCAATTTGCTCTTACAGCACTCTATCACTGGCTTTTCGTACCGCTTACACTTGGTCTGACATTTATCGTTGCCATTATGGAAACTCTTTATGTCAAAACCGGCGATGAAAAATGGAAACAGACAACAAAATACTGGATGGGACTCTTGGCCATTAACTTTGCCATAGGGCTGGCTACCGGTATTATTATGGAGTTTGAGTTTGGTACCAACTGGTCGAACTACTCCTGGATTGTCGGCGATATTTTCGGTGCACCGCTTGCTATTGAAGGGCTTATGGCATTTTTCATGGAATCGACATTCTTTGCCGTTATGTTTTTTGGCTGGGACAAAGTCAGCAAAAAAATGCACCTGACCTCCACATGGCTTGTTGCGATCGGTTCAAACCTCTCTGCACTGTGGATTTTGGTAGCAAACGGCTGGATGCAGCACCCTGTTGGTATGAAATTCAATCCCGATACGGCAAGAAACGAAATGTTGAATTTTTGGGAAGTATTTTTCAACCCGAATGCAGTCAGCAAGTTTTTGCATACAATAAGCAGCGGTTATGTGCTTGCTTCACTTTTTGTTATAGGAATCAGTGCCTGGTATCTGCTTAAAAAACGCGATACACAGTTTGCACGACGCAGCATTATTGTTGCCTCAAGTTTCGGGCTTATTACCTCACTTTTTTTGTTAACCACAGGTGATGAATCAGCCCACCAGGTAGCCCTCAACCAGCCCATGAAACTTGCCGCTATGGAAGGTTTGTATGATGGAGAAAAACGCGCCGGAATTGTTGCCTTTGGTGTACTTGATACCGCAAAAGAGATAGGTGACGACTTAAATCCCTTTCTTTTCAGTTTTGAAATCCCGGGTGCGCTTTCTTTCCTTGGCTACCATGATTTGAATGCTTTTGTACCGGGTATAGACAACCTGATGCAGGGAAGCGAGAAATACGGCATTATGTCCATACCGCAAAAAATGCAAAAAGGGAAAACTGCCGTGGCCGCTTTAGGCGCCTATAAAAAGTTCAAAAAAGAAGGCAATCTCGTTGAGGCTGAAAAAGCACTCAAAACTTTTGAAGCAAATCAGGCTTATATGGGCTACGGTTATTTGAAAAAACCGCAGGATGCTGTCCCCGATGTTGCACTGAGCTTTTACAGTTTTCACACAATGGTAGGGCTTGGAACATGGTTTTTGGTTCTTTTTATGGTGACCCTTTATTATGCCATGACCAACGAAATGCACAACAAAAAGTGGCTGCTCTACCTCGCAGTGGCAACCATTCCGCTTGGATATATCGCACAGGAAGCCGGATGGATAGTAGCAGAAGCAGGACGTCAGCCCTGGGCTATTCAGGATCTGCTTCCGGTAGGCATGGCAGCTTCCAACATTGCCTCAACAAGCGTTATGATTACTTTTTGGCTCTTTGCAGTGCTTTTTACAGCACTCTTAATAGCCGAAGTAAAAATCATGTTAAAACAGATAAAAATCGGGCCGGAGGGACATTAAATGTTTGACTTACTCACTTTACAACAATACTGGTGGTTCTTAATCAGTCTTTTAGGAGCACTCTTTGTCTTTATGACCTTTGTACAGGGCGGACAGACACTGCTGTATACTCTGGCAAAAACAGAAGATGAAAGAGATGTTTTAGTCAACTCTTTAGGGAGAAAATGGGAACTTACTTTTACAATGCTTGTCATGTTCGGCGGTGCGCTTTTTGCCGCAATGCCGCTTTTTTATGCAGTAAGTTTCGGCGGTGCCTATTATGTCTGGATGGGCATCCTTTTTTGTTTTATTATTCAGGCTGTCGCGTATGAATACAGAAAAAAACCGGACAATTTTTACGGGGAACGTTTTTATGAGACCCTGCTCTACATCAACGGCTCCCTCGGGATATTTTTAATCGGTGTGGCAGTGGCGACACTCTTTAGCGGCGGTAATTTCATTGTCAATGAAAACAACCTCTCACACTGGACGATGCAGAGCTACGGGCTTGAAGCACTTTTAAACCCTTTTAATGTTGCCTTTGGATTGATGCTTGTTTTTCTTTCACGATTTCAGGGTGCTTTGTATTTTTTAAATAATGTCGATGTGCCGACTGTTACGGCAAGAATCAAAAAGGTTGTTATTGTAAACTTCGGGATGTTTCTGATTCTTTTTCTTTATGTTTTGGCAACAATATTGTTTATGGACGGTTTGCGTTATGATCCTGATACCCTTGTTGTCAGTGTTGAAAGTATGAAATTTTTACACAGCTTTATGGATATGCCGGCTTTAGCAGGTTTACTGCTTGTCGGTGTTCTCACATTGTTATACGGAGTAGTTATCGCAGTAACGAAAAAAGCACAAAAAGCCATCTGGTTTAGCGGATTGGGCGTTATACTTACAGTGCTTGTATTGTTTTTGATTTTGGGACTGGACGCTTCTGTTTTTTACCCGTCACTTGCAGATATACAAAGTTCACTCACCATACAAAACAGTTCAGGAAGTCACTACACACTTGAAGTGATGAGTATTGTCTCTGTCCTTGTTCCGGTTGTCCTGCTTTATATTATATTTGTATGGCGTTCAATGGACAAATCACAAATCACAATAGATGAAGTCAAATCTGACCCGCATCATTACTAGGAGAAATTATGGAATATTTAGCAGAATCAATTTGGTATTTAAGCTGGCCGGTCATTATTTATCTCTCATATAAATTTGTCAGTCTCAACCTGCATCATTACAAAAAGATGGAAAGACTCGAAGAACTTGAAGAAATACATACTGAGAACTCACTAAAAATCTCTTGATTTTTAGGAGTGTTCCAGCATACCTTTTTCTTTGTTTTTGTAACGCTCTTGAATATCTGTAAAAACTTGTATATTTTTTAAAAAATTTTCCACTAAAAATGGATCAAATTGTTTTGCTTTACCAGATTCAATATAATTCAAAATTTTATCAAGTGGCCATGCTTTTTTATACACTCTGTCATGTCCCAATGCATCAAAAACATCTACTATTGCTATAATACGCCCATAAATATGAATATTTTCGCCTTTTAGACCTCTTGGATATCCGCTTCCATCCCATTTTTCATGATGTTCATATGCAACAATTGCTGCAGTTTGTAAGAGTTTTTGTTGAGAACCGCTTAACATTTCATAACCCAGTAAAGAGTGTTGTTTCATAATTTCAAACTCTTCTTCTGTAAGTTTTCCCGGTTTGTTTAAAATAGCATCTTCAATCCCTACTTTTCCAATATCATGCATTGGTGCTGCCATTCTTAGTTCTTCTGCTTCTTCAGAAGAGAGTCCAATTATTAATGCCAATGCTTTTGCATATTCACCGACTCGTAAAACATGATCACCCGTCTCCTTTGATCGTGTCTCACCAATTGCTCCCATCGTTGCAATAACCTCACGTTGTGTTACAATAATATCATTTGTGAGACGCACATTTTTTTCAACCTCTTTTTCAACCAGTTCTGTTATATGTTTATTGTATTTTGCAAGCATTCTATTCGCTTTATCAAGTTCCAAAACAAGCAACTCTTTATCGTTTCTGTCTTGAATAGATTTCTGTTGCATCTTCACAAAGTCAGTCACATCTTCAAATAAAATAATAATTGTTTCGATTGCTTCAAATTTGTTTTTTCTTCCTGCTTGAACACTAATGGTAACATAATCACCATTCTTGTAAATCAATGGTAGTTCTAAATTTGCTCTTTCTCCTTTTCCTATTTGCATCAGTTCTTTCTCTAAACCAATCAATTCAGGAATAAGTTTCATAATACTGACATACATTTGTGAAGCTTCTTCTATATCAATATATTTTATAACTTTGTCAGAGAATTCAATACATTGCATATTCATATCTGCCACTATATATTCATACTGATGCCGTTCATAAATAGCATTAAAGACCTCTTGTATATGCATTTGAACCTCCTTTTTCAACTCTATTGTTTTAGTATAGCTTTACTCAGTGAGAGAAAAAGTTCTTCCACATTCCTGCCATCTTTTGCAGAAGTTTCAAAAATTTCTTCTACTTTTTCAAGAGAGTCGCGAAGTTGTGAAACTGTACTTTTTATTTGAGTATTTTCTATAAGCAAATCAGCCTTATTCAAGGCTACAACAGCAGGAACATTTTTCAGTAAATTTTGTGCTAACTTTAGATGCAAAGATATGTTGTCTATACTTGATTGGCGTGTAATATCTCCCACAACAATCACACCATGTGCTCCTAAGACATAGGCAGGATTTGTATCTTTTACATCTGTCCGCCCTTCAATATCCCAGATCATAAGCTGTAACTCTAATTCTTCTGAAACTTGTACATATTTTTTAGATATTTTAACACCTATAGTTGTAAGGTAATCATCACTGAACTGGTTATCAACATAACGACGTATTAAACTTGTTTTTCCAGTTGCAAAATCGCCGATTAAGACTACTTTTTTAGTTATCATTTTTTATCCATTTTATCTGCACTAAGCGTCCTTCATGATTTTTTTTATTCTCCATCTCTGCTAAAGGAACAGGCGAAGCAATAAAACTTATCCTACTAGACGGTATCCCTTTTTCTATAAGATAATTATACACATTTTTTGCTCTTTCTTGCGCATAATATATATTTTTTGAAGAAACACCTCTTCCATCTGAGAAGCCCATTACCAAGAGATTTAAATCATTATAAAGTTCTAAAGTTTTCTTCATTTTTGAAGACTTCATCCATAAATCAATAAGCTTCATCTTTTCCTGAGTCAACTTGGATTGAGAAACCCCATAATAAATTTTCAGTTCATCTTGGGAAAAACTATACTCAATATCTGAAATAATTTGCCTAATACCTTTTATAGAACTTACTTCTTTTAATAAATCATTATAGCTTTTTTTATTTTTTATTATACCACGTATCATAAGTATACCATTATGGAATTTATATCTCAATCTGTTTCCACTGTCCAAATTAAGCATTGCAAATGCAATCGACAACTCTTTATTTATTTCTTCTTCGCTTAAAGGTGCATGCGCTAAAACAATTTTATCTTCCAATACTCTTCTTGTCAGAAGTGGTTTGATTGTCTGTAAAATATTTGTATGAAGACTTTCATAAGGAATCTTACCTTGAACTAAGACGTTTTTGTAGTTGACATCCACGTTGATATTATAAAGATTAAGATAAGGATTTTTTTGCAAATTTTGTTCAATTTTCTCTTGTAATACTTGATTACTGTAATTTATGTAAGAATATAGAGATAATCCGGCTAATGCTGATATTCCTACTATCCAAAGAAAAGTATAACTTTGTTTTTTTTCTTCTTCTTCCAATATTTCGCTTTCATTTTCAAGCAAGGTATCAAGCTGTTCATTAATCTCATCAAGATTGAGTTTATCCTTATCTCCTTCAAAATGCATAATTGCATCAGAATGTTTTTTGACTAAGAATTCCAAAACAGATGTAATTTTGTCTTGTAACTTACGATTACTTGTACCGCTTAAAACAACAGCCAGATAACAACAACCTGCTACTTCCAGATAAATAGTATAATTACCGAATTCTATTTCATTTAACTCTAAACTATCACTGTTCTTAGAAATCCAATCATTCACAAAACTTCGAATCGCACTCAACATTGAAGCGACCATCTCAGGTTCTATAGATTCATGATTTTTAATGCTTCGTTCACTAACTAAAAGTCCACTCTCCTTATGAATTAAAAAAACACTCTCTACTTTATTTAATTTTGTAGAACTTTGCAGAAGCAATTCTGTCTCTGATATACCTTTAATTTTAGCAACGATTTTTCTTTTGAGTGTTTCATATGAGAATGTTGTTTGTACTTTTGTATTTATCTCATCAATCATATCTTTAAAAGATTGTGAAACAAACTTACTAATCATATTACCAATAACAGGATAAAGTGCATCTACTATTTCATCTTTTTCATTTTTAACTTGATCTTTAATTGCCAGGGAAATTATAGGAGACATTACTTTTGCTATTTTATCACTCGAGTCTTGAATGGTGCTCTGTAACATATCACCAATAAGTGGAGCAAAAATAGCAATAAATTCAGCTTTATTTTTTTCAATGGTTTTTGAAAATATATCACTTAAAAGTGGTGAAATTTTTTCAACAATAACAGTAGCATCACCACTTTCTTTGATAGCCTTCTGAAGAAGCAGTTCAAGTTCATCTATTTTATGGCGTTCTTCTTCAAACAGCAGCTGTTTTAGTTTTTCGTAATCATTCATCTAATTACTTACTTTTTTCTTCCTCTTTAGGTACGCTCTCTTCTATCATCATGTCAAAATTCTCTGCTATGGTTGTATCTTTTACCTTCATGGCTAAATCAAAAAACATACTTGAAAGATTATCTTTTGAAACTTTTGCGCCCTCGAGATTTTCAACCTGTTCTTTAAGAAGTTTTATAATAGATGTTTCAATTTCTTTTAGTTCATTATGAAGTTCTTCTTTATTTTGGATATTTTCTCTTTTCATTGCATCAACTTGTGACTCAAATACTTTTTGAACGTCATCAAGCGCATTGTTTGCTTTTCTTTCTTGGCGAACAAGCTGTTCTTTTAATTCAATACTTTCATCCTGCAGTGCGTTTGATACAGTTTTAATCTTTTGTTCCAGAAGTTGCACATTTGAAGCATGTTCAGCAGTCAGTTTTTTCTCTAATAATATTACTTTTTGACTTAACTCTTTAGCAACAACATTCATATTTTCTTGAAGTTTGCTCAATTCTTCTTCAAATTTACGAATTTGCGGACCAAACATAAGCTCTCTTATTTGATCCATATTTCCTAATTGCCCTATTGAATTTTCTATTTTCGTTGCCATTTTCTAAACCTTTCATTTCTTCAGTTGCACCATAATAACATAATACATATAAAAATGTAATATCACTAAATATTTACAATAAAGCTTTTAGATACCGGGCAACTTTAGAGTCTAATTGCAGTAAGTTGCCAAAAGCCCTGCTTTGAGTGCATTGTACGTCTCTTCTCCTTTGAGTTTTTTCACGATTTTCAGACCAAAGCACAACGCCGTACCCGGTCCGCGTGAGGTCATCACATTTTGATCTTCAACGACCATTGCTTTGTCTCCCATATATCCTTCTTGGCGTATCTGTTCTTCTACAGACGGGTAGCAGGTATATTTTTCTTTTAAAACACCCGCTTTGTTCAGGGCAAACGGGGCTGCACAGATAGCTCCGATATTTTTTCCTTTGGCATCCATTTCACGCAAAATTCTCTGTACATTTTCATCATCAGCCAACGCATAGGTACCGTCCCATCCGCCAGGCAAAACGACCATATCAATCATGTCGGCATTGACATCCTTTACATGTAAGTCCGCTTGAATGACAATATTGTTCGCTCCTTTTACAAGCATCTCATCACTTAAAGATGCAACCAAAACTTCAATCTCTGCACGTCTTAAAACATCTATGATGCTCACCGCTTCTATCTCTTCAAATCCGTTTGCCAACGGGACTAAAACTTTACTCATAAACGACTCCTTTCCTGAGAACTTTTTATTATTCTAACACGACTTCAGTAACAAAAAAATTAAGTACAATCAAAGGTCAAAGAGATTAAAATGTTCACTAATAAAAGTTATAATGTGTTAATATTAAATACTGGAGATATTTTGACAAAATCGCTGCTTATACTCTTACTGCTTCTTTTGAGTGCCTGCTCTTCAAAACCACAAAAGCAGATTGTCATCTCTACAAATCAATGGATAGGCTATGCACCTTTGTTTTATGCCTATGAAACAGGAAAACTTGATTCTTTGAACATAAAAATAGTTACCAGCGTCTCTCTTGCAGAAGCAGCCGATTTGTACAGTATCGGCAAGGCGGATATGGTCACGACTACACAGCATGAATACAATGTTTTAAAACAAACCACCCATGATATCAAAGCGGTTATTTTGATAGACCGCTCAAACGGCGGCGATATGATTTTGTCAAACAGAACACTTGAGGCACTCAAAAAAAGTACAAAAACAGATGCCTATCTTGAAGTTGATTCCATCAATCAGGAAATTTTACTTGATTTTCTCAAAAAAAATGCCATCAGTAAAGAGAAGATAAACTTTATAAACAAAGATCAGCGGCAAATCCAAGATGTGGAAAATGACCCCCAAAAAGCCATACTCATTGCCACCTACACGCCTTATGAGATTGCTTTGAAAAAAAAGAATTTCAAAGAGGTTGCCTCAACAAAAGATATTAACAGTATTATTGTCATAGATGCACTGTGTGCAAGAGATACTCTTATCAAAAATGACAAGCAGAGGCTTATACAACTCAAAAAAGTGATAGACAAAGCTATAACAACCATAGAAACAAATCCAAAAGCATCCTATAAAGTTATTTCCAAATACTTTTCACATGTAAGCTATAAAGAGTATCGTCACTCTCTGAGTCTTATCAAATGGATAAACAAGCCCTCACAGGAGCTTTTGGAATATATACAACAGTATGGATACAAAAAGGACGATATCATTTTATGAACTCCATTTCCATAAAGAGTTTTATCCTGTCGATTATATTTGTTGCGTTTGCACTCGAAGGGTATATTTTTTATAATTTTTTTGAAAATTCAAAAGAGACGATAAGCAAACTGCTTCAGACAAGCATACAGACCGATGTGTTAAATCTCAAGCACTTTATGGAAAAAAATTTAAAACAAAAAGACATCAACTTTATTGCCTCTCATATTGACAATATTATTATCATTAATCCCACTGTCAAAGATATACATATTCTTGACAGCAACAAAAATATTATTTACCATGCAAATATCAGATATGAAAATTACAATCACTCAACACAAAAGTGTCTCCCGATTTCCAAAATTACAAATACGAATATTTTCACACAACAGTGTTACTCTTTTTCCATTAAAACTTTTCATGGACTCCAAGCAAAATATTATTATGCAAATGTATATATTGATGAAGCCTATACGCATGGACTCATTGCACAACAGATAAGAAAAATTCTTGTCGCCTTTCTTGTAAGCGCTTTTGTCTTTATACTGTTTTTATGGGTATTGTCAAAAATCTACATCATCACACCTCTTGAGAAACTGCGACAGTATGCCTACTACAGTCGAAATCCTCCAAAAAACTTTTTTGTCAAAGAGATTGAGAGTATCCGCTACTCCCTCAATATGACATTCAAAAGGCTGCAGCAGGAACAGGAAGAACTCTATAATTTGTCGACAAAAGACCCTTTAAGCGGTCTGTATAACAGGCTGAGTCTTATAGAAAAAATCAATTGGCTGATTGCAAAAAGCAAAAGAGACAAAAAAGAGTTTGCCATTATATTTTTGGATCTGGATAATTTTAAAAATATAAATGATTCAAAAGGGCATGCCTTTGGTGATAAAATTCTTTTGCACATTGCTCAGGTTCTTTTAAAAACAACCCGAGAAAATGATATTGTCGCACGTCTGGGAGGCGATGAGTTTGTAGTAATTCTGCCTGATTTTTCAAATGAAAATACAATTATAGAGATTGCCCAAAGACTCAAAGAAAAACTCTCATTGCCTTTTAGGATTGAGGATGAGGAGTACCAGATCACTGCCAGCATGGGGATTGCCATCTATCCCAAAGACGGCAGGGATGTTCAGACACTGCTAAAAAATGCAGATATTGCAATGTACAAATCAAAAGAGCTCGGAAAAAACAATTTCCAGTTTTTTACAAATGCCATCAACAAGGCGGTTCAGGAAAAAATACATATGCAGCAAATCATAAAAGATGCTTTGCAACACAATCATTTCAAACTCTATTATCAGCCAAAAGTAGATATAAAAACCAAAAAAATAGTCGGATGCGAAGCACTTATCAGACTTATAGACCCTGTAGAGGGAATCATTCCTCCTTACAGGTTCATCGGTATTGCTGAAGAAAACAGAACGATTATTCCTCTTGGAGAATGGATTATTCAAGAAGCTGTTGCTCAAATAAAAAAATGGGAGCAGACTCCTTTAAAAAATATAAAAATCTCTGTCAATCTGTCTGCTGTGCAATTCCAAGACCCAAAACTCTTGCAAAAGATACAAAAATATACACAGGACATAGACAGAAGCAAATTTGACATAGAATTGACAGAATCTGTCCTTATACAACATTTCAAAGAACGGTTAAATATTATCAAAAATATTAAAAAACTGGGAATCACTCTCTCTTTGGATGATTTTGGCACCGGCTACTCTTCTTTGTCTTATCTCAAAGATATTCCTTTTGATACCCTTAAAATAGACAAATCATTTATAGACAATATTTACACAAAAGATGATTTGACTTTTATCAATATGATAGTGGGTATTGCCGATGACCTGCATCTCAATGTCGTCGCCGAGGGTGTCGAGACAAAAGAACAGCTCAAACTTTTAGAAGAAATCAACTGTAAAGAGTACCAGGGATATTTGTGTTCCAAACCGGTACCACCAAAAGAGTTTGAGAAGTTATTTAGCTTAGATTGTGTATAATAATCCAATTTTATACAAGTGGACAGTTATGTTAAGTTATGAATCTATAAAACCTTATCTTTTTAAATTCCAGCCGGAAACTGCACATCATATTGCCGAATGCGTTTTACGCCTGCCAAATATTTGTCAGATTCCCTTTAACTTCTTTTTGGAATCTCATTTCATCAATGATGCAAGTCTGAAGCAGGAAATTTTCGGACGTACCTTTTACAACCCGGTAGGACTTGGCGCCGGCTTTGACAAAAATGCAACAATGATACGCGGTATGCAGATTTTGGGATTTGGTTTTACCGAGATCGGTACAGTCACCCCAAAACCCCAGGCCGGAAATCCGAAGCCAAGAATGTTCCGCCATGTGGAGGAACAAAGCATTCAAAATGCCATGGGTTTTAACAATGACGGTGCCTATAAAGTCATAAAGAGACTCAAACAACGCACTCCGTTTACTACACCCATTGGTATCAATATCGGAAAAAACAAAACAACACCTGAAAAAGAGGCTCTTAATGACTATACGCATCTTATCAAAGCTTTTGACGGGTTGGGCGACTATTTTGTAATTAATATCTCCTCACCAAATACACCCGGATTACGGGATCTGCAAAATGAAGCATTTATTACAAACCTTTTTACACAGGCAAAAAAACTCACACAAATGCCGATTCTGCTAAAAATTGCACCGGACATGGAAATAGAAGATGCCGTAAATTTAACAAAAATGGCAGTTCAAGCCGGAGCTGACGGTATCATAGCGACCAATACAACTATAGACTACTCACTTGTCAAACATCCAAAAAGTATAGGCGGACTCAGCGGTGCCGTCCTTAAAGAAAAAAGCTTTAAAATCTTTGACGCTATTGCAAATGAACTCTATGGAAAGACAGTACTGATTTCCGTCGGCGGTATTGATTCTGCGGAAGAAGCATACAAACGCATACGGGCAGGCGCATCACTGGTACAGATTTTAAGCGGATTGATTTTTCACGGTCCCGATATGATCATGAACATAAACAAAGAACTCATACAACTGCTCAAAGCAGACGGTTTTGACAACATCACACAGGCCGTCGGAGCTGACAGAAAACAATGAAAATACTACTTACACTACTCTTAACACTAGGAACACTTATGGCGACATCACTCCCAAAATATGAAACAAAAATACTCAAAAACGGACTGCAGATTGTAGTCATCCCTTTGAAGAACCATTCAAATGTCATCAGTACGGACATTTTTTACAAAGTCGGCAGTCGAAATGAGGTCATGGGCAAAACAGGCATAGCCCATATGCTTGAGCATATGAACTTTAAATCCAGCAAAAATCTCAAAGCCGGTGAATTTGACAAAGAGGTCAAAAGCATCGGAGGGGTGAACAATGCTTCAACAAGCTTTGACTATACGCACTACTATATCAAATCAAGCACAGACAATTTAAACAAATCCATAGAACTCTATGCCGAACTTATGCAAAATCTCAATCTCAAAGATGACGAGTTTCAACCCGAGCGTGATGTTGTTACAGAGGAGAGACGCTGGAGAACCGACAACAATCCTTTGGGATATCTCTATTTCAGACTTTTTAACAATGCCTACATTTACCACCCGTACCACTGGACACCTATCGGGTTTATGAATGACATCAGAACATGGACCATCAAGGACATAAGAGATTTTCATGCGACCTACTATCAGCCGCAAAATGCCATTTTAATGGTAACAGGGGATGTCGATCCAAAAGAGGTCTTTAAAAGTGCAAAAGCCGCTTTTGGCAAAATAAAAAATCATGGGAAAATCCCAAAAGTAAAATTTGTAGAACCGGAACAGGACGGAGCAAAAAGAGTGATCGTCCACAAAGAGAGTGAAGTGGAAATGCTCGCTATTACTTTTCATATTCCTGATTTTAAAGACCCTGACCAGGTCACACTCAGCGTTATTTCCGAAATTCTCTACTCGGGGAAAAGTTCACGGCTCTATAAAGAACTTGTAGACAAAAAACGTCTTGTCAACTCTGTCTATGCATACAATATGGAAAACACAGACCCGGGACTTTTTATATTTATGGCTACATGCAACCCCGGTGTCAAGGCAGAGACGGTAGAAAAAGAGCTTATCAGACAGATAAACCTGATGAAAGAGACAAAGGTGACAAAAGCGGAGCTTGAAAAAGTCAAAATCAACACAAAATCAGATTTTATCTATTCGCTTGAGAGTTCAACCTCTGTGGCTAATCTTTTTGGCAGCTACCTTGTACGGGGAGACATTGAACCCCTTTTACATTATGAAGAAGAGGTCAATAAAGTCACAGCAAAGAAGGTCCAACAAGTTGCCCAAAAGTATTTTAATTTTGACAAATCGACAACCCTTATTTTAAAGAAATAATAAATACTTATAACATAAAGTTACATAAAAGTAATTCTTTTGTAACTTTATCAAAAAAATATCACAAAAAATAAGTTTCTGTGCTACCATTAGTAAAAATAATACTATGCAAGGTTCTTATTCGTGTCAAAAACTCTCTTCTTTCTCCTTATTTCATCCGCTCTTTTTGCCATTTCAAACCAGGAAGTTGCCAACAAATGTGAAGCTGTTATGAACGGTTTCAAAGACTCCTCCTCAACTATGAAAATGACGCTCATTAATGCCAACAATCAAAAACGTGAACGTCATATGAAAATGATCATTCTTGAAAAAGCATCCGGAAACAAATCACTGATGACCTTTCTTTCGCCTGCGGATGTAAAAGGAACAAAGTTTCTCAATTATGAGCATATCAACAAAGATGATGACCAGTGGCTCTATCTGCCGGCATTAAAACGTGTAAAACGGATTGCTTCAAAAAACAAATCGGGCTCTTTTATGGGTTCGGAATTCTCTTATGAGGATCTCAGCTCTTTTAGTGCGAAAAAATACACTTTTACAGGTGAAGCCAAAGAAGAAATGCTCAACGGCAAAAAATATTATGTCGGCAAAAGAGTGCCTGTCAGTAAAAACTCAGGCTATACAAAACAGATCTCATGGGTGAATGCAAAAACATTTTTGATAAAAAAAGTGGACTATTACGACAGAAAACATGAACTGCTTAAAACAGCTTTTTTTGATGACTACAAAAAGATAAAAGGCGTATGGCGCGTAGGCATGATGAGAATAAAAAACCATCAAAACGGCAAGAAGACCATTTTAGTCTGGGAAGACGAAAAAATAAAAACCGGGCTCAAAGAGAGAAATTTTCATAAACGCGTCTTGAAAAAATAATTATGAAACTGCTTTTTTTACTGCTTTTTTGCATAAGTATCCTTTATGCAAAATCTGATGATACCTGCTACTCCGTACAACTGATAAGTTTTAAATTCAAAAAGAATTCGACCTATGATTTTGCAGCACACAATTACCCAAAAACATGCAGACTTATCTCTTTTAGCAATATCAACAGTGTACGCTGCGGGTGTTATGAGAAATACCGTGATGCCAGAGCAGCACTCAAAAAACTCTCAAAAAAATACCCAAAGCCTATTATTGTAAATACATATAAATACAGATTTCAAAAAAAAGTTGAAAAAGTTGAAAAAGTTGAAAAAGTTGAAAAAGTTGAAAAATTACAAAAAAATTACAAAAAAATTACAAAAAAGCCGCAAAAGAAAAATATTCCAAAAATAAGTCCAGTGTTGCATGAGCCTTTGCATGTAAGCGAAGAAGTAATACAAAAAGAAACAGCAAGTTTCCTTGATGACATCAGCTATCAGGGCAATATCAACCTGACACTACAGTCCTATATGAAAGCTCCTGCAGGCAAAGAGAAACAAAATGCACTGCTGTCTGCCAATTTTGAAGCAAAATACATCAAAGAAAACTTTACAGGGTTTGCAAAAGCCAGAGTACAACAGGATTATTATGATTTGCAAAAAACAGCGAAACATACCAACAGAAGTTTTATCCGTTTGGATGAACTTTACGGCAGTTATGATTTTGAAAATGATTCCATCCTTCTTGGAAAAAATATTTTGTTCTGGGGTGCACTTGAAGTACGCAATATTGTCAATGTTTTTAATCCTGACGAACTGCGGTCTGACCCTTTTTACACAGACAAACTCGGTGTCATCAATGCCGCTTATACGCATTACACAGAAAGCGGAGAGTTTTCTGCCATTATAAAACTGTATGAACAAAACAGGAAAATGCCTGCCTATCCTTATGTCTATTACTATTTTCCCGCTACACTCAAGGTAGCACCAAATGTTACTCTGCCTTTGGTATATAAAGAAAAACTCAGAACAAAAGCCAGCCCCTACCGACCAAGTATTTACCTGAAATATTCAGACAGCACAGACACCCAATATGCACTTGATTATGCTTTTGTCTTTGAAAACGGGTACGATTCCCAACGCTACTATACACAAACACTCCAGACTGACAATACTGTTACAACAGAAGAAAATGCCTATTTGGTTAACAAGTTTATGACCTATGATACCCTTGTAATAGGCTCAACACTCTACAAGCTTGAAGCCACCTTTGCCGACATTCTTGATGATACACTTGTTTCTGATTATATACATGTAGGCATTGGTGCGGAACATACGCTCTCGCAGGTTTACAAAGAGGCTGATCTGGGATTGCTTGTGGAATACTACCGTTATATTACACTGCAAAGCGGAAAAAAAGATGATCTGGCACTGTTTGAACTTTTTCAAAATGACCTTTTTTTAGGGCTTCGTTACAGTTTCAACCAGGGCAACGATGCAAGTATCGTCGGCGGCGGCATATTTGACCTTGATTATAATGAACAGGTCTACTATATGGAGTATCAAACCCGTGTTATGGATACTTTCAAACTTAATTTTGACTACAGATACATATCTCCGTCAAAAAATTACAATACGGCTTTTAAACTGATGGGTGCGCATGAACGCATCAGTCTAAAACTCGGTTATTATTTTTAATATAGAGGAAAAAATGAAAAAATTTGTAGATTTCATCATCAGATTTCGCTGGTTTATTGTCACACTGATTCCGCTTATTACTGTTGTCCTTGCCTATCAGCTCAAATATGCACAGTTTGACGGCTCCTACAGAATCTGGTTTGGCGAAGAGTCACAAACACTCAAACAGTATGATGCCTTTAAAAACACCTTTGGCAATGATGACTCCATCATCATAGTTTTTCGCGATGAAAACGGTATTTTTAACAAAAACGCGTTACATGTAATAGATCGGCTCACCCAAAAACTCTGGCAGACAAAATACATAGCAAGAGTAGATTCGCTTACAAATTACCAATATGTCCATCAAAACCCGCAGGACGAAGATGACATTCTCATAGATAATTTTATAGAAGATATTGACGCTTTACATGTAAATGATTTACAGAAGAAAAAAGCAATTGCTTTGGATGAAGATTTGATTGTCAACCGTATTATATCAAAAGATGCCAAAACTACTATGATAGTCGGGC
Organism: Sulfurimonas sp. ST-27; assembly: GCF_048081595.1. Classification (GTDB taxonomy): domain Bacteria; phylum Campylobacterota; class Campylobacteria; order Campylobacterales; family Sulfurimonadaceae; genus Sulfurimonas; species Sulfurimonas hydrogeniphila. The sequence continues at coordinate 841,581 of NZ_CP182226.1, read as the reverse complement.
GTTTGACACCAAAAGCAGGCAACACTATTGGGGCTTCCAAACATATTATGCAGGATATAAACAGATATATCCAGGAGGAAAAAGAGAGCGGTTACAAATTTTATCTCGCAGGCGGACCTGTTGTCAATACAACATTCAGTTCCCTCGGTCAGTATGATGTCAAAACCTTCACTCCGCTTGTTCTTTTGATAGCTATGCTTCTGCTGTGGATTATTTTTCGTAAAATTTCCGGTGTATTTCTGACAATAGCCGTCGTTGTTTTTACCTTTACTATAGTTTTGTCACTGCAAACAGTTTTTGGCTACAAACTCAACAACTTTACGGCAAATATGCCCGTATTTATCATTGCTATCGGCATTGCCGATGCAATGCACCTTTTTTGGATCTACCTGCTTGGCAGAAAAGCAGGACTTGACAATTATGCGGCAATTCATGATACTTTGGAAAAAAACCTTCTGCCTACTTTTTTAACCTCCATAACAACCGCTGTCGGTTTTGCTTCTTTGGGTATTTCAGATATTGTTCCCATCAAGACCTTAGGTCTGGCAACAGCAAATGCCGCCATATTGGCTTTTGTCATTACGATACTTTTTGTTCCCGCAGCCCTGGCAATTTTAAATATAAAGGTCAAAGTCACGCAAAAGACGGCTGTCCAAAACAGACTCGGTGCCTTTGCCAAAAAATATGCAAAATTCATCATAAAGCATGACAACAAAATTATCATTGCCACACTTCTGCTCTTTAGCTTTATAGCTTTTGGACTGACAAACCTCAAAGTGGATTCCAATGCGGTCAGATATTTCAGAGAGGATGTTCCCTTTCGTCAAACCGTCAATGTGATAGAAAAAAACCTTACCGGTCCGATGAGTTATGAAGTTGTCATAGATTCAAAAATCACAGACGGGATTAAAAATGCAAAATTCATGCAAACAGTTGACAGATTCTCACAGGCGCTCAAAGAAAAATTTCCGGATGCCAGACATACCTCTTCGCTTGTGGATGTGGTCAAAAAATTCAATGAGGTCATTGATGCAAACAAAAGCATACCAGACAACAACAATCTTATTGCCCAATATCTTCTGCTGTATTCACTCTCACTGCCGCAGGGTATGGAAATAAATGATAAAATGGATGTCAACGAACGGCTGCTCAGACTCACTGTATCTATGAATGTCGTTGATACCTCAAAAGATCTGCAGATGATAGAGTGGATTGAGAAGTGGTGGCAAAACACGCCTTATTCTGCACAGGTTAACGGTCAGACCCAAATGTTTGCACATATGCAGGCTGATGTAACAAAAACTCTTATTGAATCTATATTGCTTGCCATTACCGCTACTTCTCTGCTTATGTTTTTTATTTTTAAAAATATAAAAATGATACCGCTCTTTTTAATTCCCAATATCTTGCCTATTGTCTTGGTCATAGGTGTTATGGGCTGGCTCAACATTAACATAGATTTGGGTGTAGCCATCTCAGGTGCCATCATTCTCGGTATAGCCATAGATGACACGATTCACTTCTTAATCAAATACAAAGAAGCGAGAAAAAAAGGATTTGATTTTGAAAATGCCCTTGCCTATGTTATGCAGTATGCAGGTTTGGCAATGGTACTGACCACTGTCGTTTTAAGCAGTGCATTCATAGTCTTCCGTCTTTCACAGTTTATGCTCAATGCAAATTTCGGACTCATTACAGCCATTGCTTTACTCATTGCCCTGCTGGTAGATCTTCTTTTGTTGCCGGCACTTTTGAAAAAGATTGACGGCAAAACAAGAAGCATACTTATAGAAAAGGAGAAAATATAATATGTTAGACATAGAAAAAGCCTACAAAACAAATTTTAAAAAAGCCGTAAAATACCTGCCGGCATCTGTTAATAATTTTTTTATACAAAGACTCAAAAAAATATTTCATGAAGAAAAATATAATGAAATTCATGAAAAAAACCATTATCTGCATGGACTGGAGTTCGTAGACAGTATGCTTGAACTTTTGGATATAGACTATACCATCAAGCCAAAGGAGCTCAAAAACATTCCTTCAACGGGCAGAGTACTGGTTGTTGCAAACCATATAACAGGAGCATCAGATGCCTTTGCTTTGGTACAACTCATAGCGAGTGTAAGAGAAAACAAGAAAGTAAGATTGATGGTAAACGGTATGCTCATGGGTGTGACACAGGCAAGTGACATCATCATTCCCGTTGACAACATTACAGGAGCCATTACAAAAACAAGTATCAAAGCCATTAATGAAGCTCTAAAAAATGAAGAAGCGGTAATCATTTTTCCCGCAGGCATTGTCAACAGATTTTCACTCAAAGGGATTAAAGACACCCCGTGGAAAGCAAGTTTTTTAAAAATTGCCAAAAGAAACAAAACACCGATCCTGCCGGTAAGAATCGAGGGTCGCAACAGCTTTTTATTTTATTTTGTCTCGCTGATACTTCCCAAAAAGCTCAGCGGTTTGTTAATGCTCCCGCATGAATTTGTCACAGCAGGAGATAAAAAACCGCTAGTATTTAACATAGGCAGAGTTATTCCTCTCAGCTCTTTTTCTGATGAAAATATCAGCATTGCCGAGTATCTCAAACTTTTCTACCGGCATCTTTATACCCTTGGAACAAAAAAGAAGTGTGTTTTACAAACGGAAACAACTATCACAGCAGCACACAACAAAATGCTTCTGCGTGCAGAGGTAAACAATGCCGAAGTTTTGGGACATACACTTGACGGCAAAAAAATCATTCTCGCCCAGGCGGATGAAGCACCCTTTTTAATGCAGGAACTCGGACGTGTGAGAGAAATTTCTTTTCGTGCAATCGGCGGAGGCACAGGCACGGCAAAAGACAATGACCTGTATGACAACTACTACAAACATCTTATCCTTTGGGATGAAGAAGATCTTGAAATTGTCGGAGCGTACCGCATAGGAGAAGTCGCACAAATCATAAAAAACCGTGGTATGGAAGGACTGTATACCTACAACCTGTGTGATTTCAGTAAACATTTTCAAGACTACTGCAACAACTCCGTAGAACTCGGACGCAGTTTTGTGCAGCCAAAATACTGGGGCTCACGGGCACTCGACAATCTGTGGCAGGGCGTGGGTGCCTATTTGGCAAAAAATCCGCATATCATTTATACCTATGGCACAGTTACCATTAATGCAGACACACCAAAACAGGCCGTTGCGGCACTTGTCTACTTCTACTCTCTGCATTTTTCCTGCAATACCGATATGATGAGTGCAAAAACACCCTATTTTATGAGCTATGAACAAAAACAGGAGTTTGACATGCTTTTTAAATACAGATCCTACAAAGAGGGGTTTGTTGTTTTAAAAAAATATCTCAAAGAGTTGGGAACGGCTGTGCCGACTTTGTTTAAACAGTATGCAGAACTGTATGATGAGGGGGCTGTCCGCTTTTTCGATTTTAGTGTCAATGAAGGACTCCATGGTGTGGTCGAAGGATTTATCATCGCAGACAATTCAAAAATGAAAGAGGCGAAAAGAAAACGCTACATTAAAAACTTCGAATCTGAAAAAATTTAATACTTTTTAGCTATAATTAGCCATTATTTTTAAAGGCTATTTAGAATGAATTTAGTAACAGGTTCTTCAACCGCACTGATAACTCCGTTTAAAAACGGAAAACTTGATGAACAGACCTATGCTGCGTTAATACAACGCCAAATAAACAACGGTATGAATGCAGTATGCCCTGTCGGAACAACAGGCGAAAGCGCCACACTGACACATGATGAACACAAACGCTGTATAGAAATTGCCGTAGAAGTCTGTAAAGGCACGCAGACAAAAGTTTTGGCAGGAGCAGGCAGCAATGCAACACATGAAGCAATAGAAATTGCAAAACATGCGCAAAGCTGTGGTGTTGATGCTATCTTTTCTGTTTCGCCTTACTACAACAAGCCTTCGCAAGAGGGTCTGTACCAGCACTATAAAGCTATAGCAGAAGCTGTCAGCGAACTGCCGTTTATGCTTTATAATGTTCCCGGACGTACAGGTGTGGACATTTCTGCAGACACGACTATCAGACTTTTTGATGATGTCAAAAATATTTACGGAGTCAAAGAAGCGACAGGAAGTCTGGAGCGTACTGTAGAACTGCTTTCGCGCAGACCCGAATTAAAAGTATTTTCAGGGGATGATGCGATTGACTATCCTATTTTGGCAAACGGCGGAGCAGGCATTACTTCAGTTACATCCAATCTTATGCCTGACCTGAAATCAGAACTCGTCAACAAAGCGCTCAGCGGTGATTTTATAGGGGCAAAAGCCATCAATGACAAACTCTACCCTTTGAACAAAGTGATGTTTTGTGAGTCAAATCCTATTCCGATAAAAGCGGCAATGTATATAGCAGGACTTACAGAGACACTGGAGTACAGACTGCCTCTTGTTGCTCCAAGCAAAGAAAACATGAAAAAGATTGAAGAAGTAATGAAAAATTACGATATTAAAGGACTCTAAAGTATGAAAAACAAAACTCTCTTTGTAAGCGGCGGAACTCGCGGAATCGGCAAGGCAATTGTGTATGCTTTTGCAAAAGAAGGCTGTAATGTTGCCTTTACCTATGCTTCAAGCGCTGATACCGCAAATGAAATTATTAAAGATATCGAGACAAATTACGGAGTAAAATGCCGTGCCTACAAACTGGATATATTAGAGCCAAACACATATAAAGATGTTTATAAAGAGTTTGACGAAGATTTTGACAGACTGGATTATTTTATATCCAATGCAATCATCTCAGGGCGTGCCGTTGTCGGTGGATTTGGACCGTTTATGCGCCTCAAGCCAAAAGGTCTCAACAATATCTATACGGCAACAGTTGATGCCTTTGTCGTCGGTGCGCAGGAAGCTGCCAAAAGAATGGAAAAAACAGGAGGCGGCAGCATTATTTCCATGAGTTCTACAGGAAACCTTGTTTATACGCCGAATTATGCAGGTCACGGAACAAACAAAGCTGCTGTTGAGGCTATGGTACGTTATGCCGCAGCGGAACTCGGTGAGAAAAACATTCGTGTCAATGCCGTAAGCGGCGGACCGATTGATACCGACGCACTCAAGGCATTTCCAAACTACGAAGAGGTAAAAGCTGAAGTTGTCAGACGCTCTCCGCTTTCTCGTATGGGTGTTCCTGAGGATTTAACAGGTGCATGCAAATTTTTGTGTTCAGATGAAGCATCCTGGCTGACAGGACAGACAATAGTCATTGACGGCGGAACTACTTTTCAGTAAACACTTACGGCTTATGAAACTCTCAAGAGATCAAGCCCGTACTTTAACATTAAGAGCAGAGGTTCAAAAAAACATATCGGAATCGGTACTTCAGTGCCGACTGTTAAAACATTCCTGCCACTCTCTGCCCACCCTGAAGGATGGGTTCCAAAAAGCCATACATTCCTCGGAATCGGTACTTCAGTGCCGACTGTTAAAACATTCCTGTCACTCTCCGCCCACCCTAAAGGATGGGTTCCAAAAAGCCATACATTCCTTGGAATCGGTACTTCAGTGCCGACTGTTATTACTTACTTTTACGCCACTTTCAGCCCGCACTAAAGTACGGGTTCCAAAAATTTGTAAAAGAGAAGAAAATTTTACAAACGAGCGTAGTTAACACTTATGCAGGCATCTAAAGATGCCAATTCATTCAAGGTAGTATCATTTACCGCATTGTCTACCAAAATCACAGCAAGCGCTTCTGACTGCTCGTTTCTTGCCAATGAAAAATCTGAAATATTTACATTATTGTCTGCAAGTATAGTTCCTACACTGCCAATGACACCGGGAACATCAGAGTTTTTAAACAGAACCATATCACCCTTGAGAGGGAATTCAATGTCAAAACCGTCTATTGCAACAATACGCTGTACTCCGTCTTCAAAAATTGTAGCCGAAATTGATGTTGTCCCCTCATTTGTTGTGATTTTCACAGTGATAAGGTTCTTGTAAACTTTTGAGTCTCCCAAATTAACCGCTTCAACTTCAATAGCTTTTTCTTTGGCAACAAAGTCTGCATTTACATAATTTATAGTCTCTGAACTGTGGCTCAATGCCCCAACCGTCACAAAAGTTGCAAGAGAATCAACATAGTTTGCTATTTCTCCCTGCCCTTTTACTTTTATAGAGATGATTTTAGACTTATTAATCTGAGACTCCAGAAAACCGATTTTTTGTCCCATTTCCAAGAATGGCTTTACAAAAGGAGGTATTTTACTCTCATCTATCGGCAAATTCATCGCATTAGGATAGGCTATTCCTTTCGCCGCGGCAATTGCATTTTGTGCCGCCTGTGTTCCGATATTGTACTGAGACTCATAGGTATTTGCTCCCAAGTGAGGAGAAACGACAATATTGTCCAAATCAAGCAGTTTATTGTTAATTGCAGGCTCTTTAACAAACACATCGATGCCGGCAAAACGAATTTTACCGGATTTCAGTCCGTCATACAAAGCATCTTCGTTATAGAGTCCGCCACGTGCACAGTTGACAAGCACAACGCCGTCTTTCATTTTTGCAATTTCTTCTTTATCGATAATATTAATTGTCTCTTGGTTTTTCGGTGTATGTATCGTGATAACATCACATGCCAAAATATCATCAAAGTTCTTGGTGTAGGTCATGTCCAAATCAGTTACCTTTGAAGGGTCGATATACGGATCATAGGCAACTATATCCATCTCAAATGCTTTTGCGCGTTTCGCAACACGGGAACCTATATTTCCAAAACCGATAATACCAAGTTTTTTACCTTTAAGTTCATATCCGTACCACTTTTCACGCTTCCAGATTCGCTGGTTTTTCAAATGGTCATGAGAATACGGAAACATTCTCATACATGAAAGCATATGTGTCATAGTAAGTTCTACCGCAGCAATTGTATTGGCAGTCGGTACATTCATTACAATGATTCCTTTTTTGGAGCACTCGGGAATGTTGACATTGTCAACACCGACACCGGCACGAACAATAGCTTTCATATTTGTTGCATGTTCTATAAAAAATTCATCAACGTCCGTTGAACTTCTTGTGATGGCAACATCTGCTTTTGGAATAATTGTTTCAACAAGCTCTTTTTTATCCACATCCGCTGCCATGATGAAGTTGATATTTTCATCTTCTTGAAGCATTTTCAAGCCGGCTTCATGGATATGGTCACACACAACTACTGTATATTTCTGCATTTAATCTTCCTTTTTATAAGGCGTAACAGTGGCCTTAATTTTATAATTTTTTAGCACTTTTACCAATTTGTTTAATTTATCTACATTTTGTGAATAAATAAGTAAATCTATACCTTTAGTATCTTTTTTTAAAAAATACTTTAATTTATGTCTTTTCAACTCTTCTTTGAGACAAAAAAGCTGATAGGGATCTAAAAGTTTTGCTGACAGTTTATAGGTAATAGTTTTAGTTATTTTTTCATTCAAATCAAGTGTAATATACACTTCATTCACAGGATAAAAATAACCGAGCCTCTCAGATTTTGAAAAATGATTCAGCCACAGTTTTTCCGGTTTTTTAAAAACAGTTTCATTTTTTAAAACCAGAGGTTGCGTATCTATCACTTCATCCTGTGAGTTTATAGATACTAGAAAAAAGACAATAAACACGGCTACCCCTAATGCTAAAAGCGGGGCAAACCATTTAATTATCTTTTGCATTTAAAAGCTTGAGCTTATTTAAATTTATCTTTTATCAAGTCACCGAGAGAGTGTGATTCTGTATCATTAATCTCTTCAAGCATTGCCTGATTTTTGATATAATCCAATTTTTTAACAGATAAACGGATACGGTCACGACGGGTATCAATGTTTGCAATTGCAGCTTCTATTTCCTGACCCGGCTCTAACTCTTCTTTTACCAGTGGCGCCAAATCTTCATCACGAATAAGTGCATCAACACCGTCTTCGAGAGAAACAAATACACCAAAGTCTTTAATGTCGCGAATAGTCCCTTTGACTACAGAGTTTACTTTGTGTGTTGTGGCAAACTTGTCTATAGGTGACTCCAAAAGTGTTTTACGGTTTAAAGATATTTTTTGGTCTTCTTTGTTGATTTTGGCAATTTTTACTTCAACTTCTTCACCGGATTTCAAAACATCTTTTGCTTTTGTATTTTTGTCCCATGAAATGTCCTGATTGTGTAAAAGGCCTTCAACACCGTCTATACGGACAAATGCACCAAAATCAGTTAAAGATGTAACTGTACCGGTCACCACATCACCTTCATGATATTTTTTAACAAATTCATCAAATGGTTTTGGTAATAGTCTTTTTAATGAAACACGAAGTTTATGTGTTTTAGAATTGATTTCTATTACTTCAACATCGATTTCCTGTCCAACTTCCAGATAATCATTTGGATTTTTTACATTTTTGTTCCATGTGATTTCTGAAATATGCAAGAAACCTTCTATATCATTTCCAAGATCAACAAAAACACCGTATGCTTCAATATTTGAAACAGTAACAGTAATTGTGTCGCCCTCATCCAGTTCACTTTCAACTTCTGCCCAAGGGTCAGGCTGAACAGCTTTGATAGATAAAGAAAGATGACGCTTGTCTTTGTCATAAGAGATTGCTTTGACAGTTACAACATCACCCTCTTTATAAAGTTTTGACGGATTTACCGGACCTTTATAAGAGATTTCATTGTAGTGTACCAAACCGTCAACACCGCCGACATCTACAAACATACCGTAGCTGGTGATTTTTTTGATAGTCCCTTCAACGATAACATCTTCAGCCATGAGCTGGTCAATGATTTCTTTTTTCTTTTTGCGCTCTTCATTGAAAAGTTTACGACGTGAAAGAATAATCGAATTTTCAGCCGGATCAATTTTCACAACCTGTGCTTTGATTTTACGCCCTACAACATCGTCAGTCTCTTTGAATGCTGCTAAAGAACGCGGCATAAAGAATGAAACTGCATCAGCCTCAACAACATATCCGCCACGATTTTTCTTCGTAATGACACCTTCAACAACCAGGTCTTCAAAATCCTCTTTGTGTGCATCAATAAACTCTATAGTTTTTTCCTGCTCTAAAACTTTCTTGTATGATATTTTGGGACGCTCATTGTAGTACCCCATTTGCATAACTTTAATTTTATCACCGGTATTAAACTTCAACTCACCGTTTTCATCACGGATTTCGTCAAGGCTTAATATACCTTCGAGTTTATCACCTACACTTACTAATGCTCTGTTCTCATCAGCCTGTATCTCTACTATTTCACCTTCTACGATGCGACTTGTTTCTTGCTTTTTTTCGCTTGCTGCGAACATCTCTGCAAAATTTTCTTCTTCTTCAAATGATTCGTTATCGAACGCCATTGCCTATCCTCTGTTACATAAAAATTGTCGTGATTATAACAAAGTTATGATTAATTTATACTTTTTTCAATCGAATTGATAACATTTTGTATAATCCAGTCCGGAGTGGAGGCACCTGCAGTAACACCACAATGTTTTTTATCCAAAAACCACTCGCTCTCTAATTCGTTTTCATCTTCAATATGATGACTGTTTGGACAGTTTTCATAAGATATATTAAAAAGCTGTTTGGTATTTGATGAATTTTTTCCACCGATGATTATCATGACATCTGCTTTTTTAGAAAGTTTTCTCACAGCTTCCTGATTTTCAAATGTTGCATTGCATATCGTGTTAAAAACACGTACCTCTTTGTGGCGGGGAATCAGATAATTTGCAATCTCCATATAGTCTTCGACTTTTCTTGTTGTCTGGGCAATCAGTGCTATACGTTCATGAAACTTCAGATTCTGTAACTCTTGAACGCTTGTAACAACCGTTGCACCGTGTGTTGCATAAGACTTTACTCCTTTTATCTCAGGGTGTGACTCATCCCCGAAAATGACAACATCATACCCCTTTTCACTCATCTCCTGAGCTATCTCCTGTGGCTTTGTCACAAACGGACAAGTGGCATCCACCACTTCAATGCCATTTTCTTTAAGTTGCGCAAGTTCATCTTTGACTATACCGTGTGTCCGAACGATTGCTTTATCTCCCGGCTTGAATGTTTGAAAATCTTCAACGAGGCCTACTTTAAAATCTTTATCCAGTCTTGCTGTCTCTTTAGAGTTGTGAATCAACGGACCATAGGTTGCTGCATTTGTATTTTCTTCTGCAATTTTAATCGCCCGTTTCACACCAAAACAAAAACCGTAGTTTTCTGCAAGCTCTATTTTCATTCTGTAAACTCCGTTTCACTTATTTTGCTTAAAAGTTCAAAAAAGTTTGGAAAAGAGGTGTTTATACACTCCAAATCACTCACTTCCATCCCGCATTTCACTCCTGCAATAATAAAACTCATAGCAATCCTGTGGTCTCCGTCACTCTCAACCTTGGCTTTTTTCAATGCTCCGCCAGTAATTTTGTACCCGTCTTCATATTCGTCAACTTCAATACCGCAGGCTCTCAGACCTTCAACAACCGTAGAAATTCTGTCAGACTCTTTGACCCGCAACTCTTTGGCATTTTTGACAATACTCTCGCCATTTGCAGATGCCATAGCTATGGAGAGTGCCGGCAGTTCATCAATCAACCATGAGATATTTTCCTCAATGACAATTGAGTGCAAAGGCGCATACTTTACATGTATATTGCCAACAGGCTCATACCTGTCATCTGTTAATTCGTAAGAGATATCCGCTCCCATACGTTCTAATGCCTTAAAAGCTTCTATTCTTGTAGGGTTTAGTGTAACACCTTCAAGAATCACCTGAGAACCCGGAACAATCGCAGCCGCAACTGCAAAGAAAAAAGCAGAGGAAGGATCAGCAGGAACTCGAATTTTTAAAGGTTCAAGAAGTTTTTTTAACGGCGTAACAGTCGTTGTCAAACCATCTACTTTGATATCTGCCCCCATACCTTTGAGCATTCGTTCTGTATGGTCACGTGAAAGTTCCGGCTCGCGATACCTGCACACCCCGTCTGCCCGCAGTGCTGCCAGAATCATTGCACTTTTCACCTGTGCTGAGGCAATTTTACTCTCATAATCAAAAGCTTTCAAAGAAGCGCCGCGAATTGAGAGCGGCGCCAAATCTCCGTTTTTTCTGCCGTCAAGTTTTGCACCGATGCTCATCAACGGTTCCGTAACACGCTTCATCGGGCGGCGACGAAGATATTTGTCTCCCGTAAGAACAAAATGTCCGTTTGCAGAACTTAACAGTCCGCAAAAAAGGCGCATACCTGTTCCCGAATTACCGCAGTCAAGTATTTCAAACGGCTCCTGTATGCCGTTTGAGGATATTTTAATAATTTTTCCGTCATCTTCGACATTTGCGCCAAGATTTTTTACAATTTCCAAAGAGTTCATCGTATCTTCGGCCCGTAAAAAATTTTCTATCTCACTGACACCTTTGCTTAGCATTGCAAACATAACACTTCGATGTGAAATAGACTTGTCCGGGGCAATTTCTGAAATTTTCAGAGAAAAAGACTCAGCAGGAGAAACTACTACCGTACTCATCGCAGACCAATTCCAAGTTTCTTGTTTAATGCATCGAGGATAGAATCCATTGCCGCTGTGATATCTTCTTCTTCCAAAGTTTTTTCATCAGACTGCAGTACAAAGCGCAGAGAAAGACTGATGTTGTCACCCAGTGATTCATCACTGTATTTGTCAACAGGATAAAAGCGCACAACTTCTTTGCGTGCATGTGTATGAATCACATCTTTGACTCTCTCATAACTCATATCTTTTGGCATTATGATGCTCAAATCTCTAAAAGAGGCCTGATATTTTGATCTCTGCTGTGCGGTTTTCAATGCATAAGGAATTTTTTGCAAATCAAGTTCACACATATATGTTCTATGCAGATCATAGGCTTTTTCAACTTCAGGATGCACTCTGAAAAGTTCTCCGATCACTGCATTGTTCAACAAAACCTCTGCTGACTGATAGGTATGGGAAAGGGCATGTTTTGTCGTATACTCACGCAACTCTATATCACCAACTACATCCGCTATCTTCTGCACAAAAAAGGCAAAATCGACCTTTTCAGGCTTACCGCTGTTGGCAAGATTTTCATTCTCTTTGTCCCCGCTGAAAACAAATGACATTTTGTAAGACTCTTCCCTGGTCGGTGTAAAAACAGAACCTATTTCAAAGAGCCTGACAGAAGCGTAGCCATTTTTAATATTTGAAGATGCTGCTTTGAGCAGACCTGTTAAAAGTGTAGGACGCAGAGTGTCTAAAGTCTGTACAATCGGGTTTAAAAGTTCAAGGTCTTTTTTTGTTGTTTCAAATCCGTAAGACTCTAAAATCTTTTTCTCATCAAAAACAAAATGAACAGATTCAAAAAATCCGCTCTGTGCGCACCTGTGTCTAAAGACAGAACGCTTTTTGTATTCAAAATAGTTGTCTTCAAGTCTGTTTGCTTCTTTGAGAAGAAAGGGCTTGGAAGGGATATTGTCTATCCCGACCATCCGTACAATTTCTTCTACAATATCCTGCTTGTTTGTAATATCGTGACGAAACTGCGGTATGGAAATTACAAACTTGTCAACTGATGACTTGGAAACATCAAAACCTAAATTTTTCAAAATCTTTGTAATAACGATTTTGTCAATATTTGCACCAATTATCTCATCAATTTCCTGCTTTGTGACAATCACATTCTTTTCTCTGAATGACGTAGACAACTCTATACTGCCGCTGAATGTTGATGAAACAGAGTTTGATTCTATCAGGTCAATACAGTATGAAAGTCCGCCATTCAACTCTGGTTCACTGCCCCGTGATGTTTTGTAAAACATTGGTCCTGATTCAATTTTTTTCTCGGCCATTTTTTTAGAAATAATATCAGGTGGAATATAACTGGCTTCCAAAAGAACAATTCCCTCGTTTTTTGTCACTTTGGATTCATCTTTTTGAATAATACCGACTATCGAAGCAATTTGCCCCTCCTGTGTTTTGATACAGGCATATCCGTTTTCATCTTCGCCAAGAATAATCTTCGCCATCACTTCATCATCTTTTGTAAAAAACTCATGTCTATAGGCTCTCAAAATCACACCTGTAGCATGCGTCACATAGAGTGTCATTGCTTCAACATCACATTTTCGGGACTCTTCTATCTGCCCAAGACGGAGTTTGACAACAAAAGGAAGAACCAGTTCTTTTAAATCTATGGCTTTGTAGCGTAAATTTACATCCAAATCTTTTTCATGCGTTAAAGAGAGAATACGTCCTATTCCTCTTTTTTCATCATTGTCAGTCTGTTCGTACTCTTTCACAGGTCTGTCAAACGCAGCGCTCAAGTCTCTTGCAACACCACGAATACTTAAACAGTCTCCACGGTTTGCTGTCAACTCTATTTCAATCAAATCATCATTGAAAAGTGAATTTTCATTGACATCCTGTCCAAGCGAAAAGGTTCCTACACTTGCATCAAGTTCCATAATACCTTTGCCCAAATCAGGCAGACCGATTTCTGACGCCGAGCATATCATCCCCTCTGAATCTACTCCGCGAAGTTTGACAGGTTTTATCACAAGTCCTGACGGCATTACAGCCCCGATAGTTGCCACGACTACATGTAACCCTGCTCTGACATTTGAAGCACCGCATACAATTTGACGGATACACGACCCTATATCAACCTGGCAGATATTGAGTTTGTCTGCATCGGGATGTTTTTCACACTCTAATACTTTTCCAAAAACTATTTTTGCAGGTACACGATATTCGTGAATCCTGTCAACCTCCAGACCGATAGCGTTAAAAGTATCAGCGAGTTCCTTTGTCGAAATTCCTTCCAGGTCAATCCATTCGTTTAACCAACTCTTCGTAACTATCATTGAAACTGCTCCAGTAACTTAATATCTCCCTCAAAAAGTGAGCGAAGGTCACCTATGTGATGAATCAGCATTGCAAAACGCTCTACTCCCAAACCAAAAGCATACCCGCTGACATTTTTGTAATTGACCGCTTCAAATACATTTTCATCCACAATACCGCAGCCGAGTACTTCCAGCCATCCCGTATGAGAGCAGACACGGCAGCCTTCTCCCTGACAAAACACACAGGAGATATCCACTTCTGCAGAAGGCTCCGTAAAAGGGAAAAACGAAGGGCGAAAACGAACCTTCACATCACCAAACATATACTTTAAAAAATCTTCCAGAATGAACTTTAAATTGGCAAAAGAGACTTTTCCCTCTTCATCAACAAGCAATCCCTCAACCTGATGAAACATCGGGGTATGTGTCAAATCATAATCGCGGCGAAAAACCGCACCCGGTGCGATCATACGAATCGGCGGTTTTGACTCCAGCATTGTTCTGATTTGTACAGGTGAAGTATGTGTGCGTAAAAGCATTTCGTCTTTAAAATAAAATGTGTCTTGCATATCTCGTGCCGGATGGTATTTTGGAAGGTTGAGTGCTTCAAAATTGTGAAAATCATCTTCAACAATCTGCCCTGTTTTTACAGAAAAATTCATACATGAAAAATATTCTACAATTCTGTCCATTGTTTCCATCACAGGATGCAGTGCCCCTGCTGAAGATTTTGTGCCAAACATTGACACATCTATGGCCTCTTCTTTCATAGCACGTTGCAACTCTTGCGTTTGCAAGGCAATTTTTTTTGCAGTAAACTCATTCATCAATGCACTCTTGTGCTTGTTTAAATCTTTTGCGATTTGAGATTTTTGCTCATTGGGAGCATCTTTCATTTTAGCAAATTCGGCAGCTAATATGCCTTTTTTTCCAAAGACAGCAATTCGAATCTCTTCTAAAGCTTCTACACTTGGTGCTTCTTTTATTTTATCATACCACTCTTTCAATAGAGTCTCCGTAGTTATTTAATTTTGTAGTGATTATACTGAAAAATTTGTTATAAATAGCTTTTATGTGCTACAATAATAAGAAATGAAGGAAAGAATTATGTGTCTTTTTTGTAAAATCGTAAATAAAGAAATACCCGCAAATATTGTTTTGGAGAATGAAAATTTTTTAGCTTTTCATGACATCAATCCTAAAGCACCTGTGCATATTTTGGCAATACCAAAGTTGCATATAGACAGCTTTAACGAAGTTACCGGTGAGACTATGGCAAAGATGACAGAGTTTATTCAGGAAATTGTCAAAGAGGTCAAGATTGAGACCTCAGGATACAGAGTCATTACAAATGTAGGAGAGAACGGCGGACAGGAAGTCAAACATTTGCATTTTCATATTCTGGGTGGAGCAAAACTCAAATGGGGCCATTTCAGTGATGCCGATCCAAAAGATTTTTTATAGCTAGAGAAACTCTCTAGCTTGGGCAAGACTCGATTTCGCCCATATCTATTTTCGCTCCGCCGCCGCTGATCATTTTTTCATTTTCACGAATCAGCTTGCCGTTATGTGTGATGGAGTAGGAAATCTCTGTTGTATCTCGAATAGTGTTGATAGTAGAACAAT
This sequence comes from Sulfurimonas sp. ST-27, assembly GCF_048081595.1. Lineage (GTDB taxonomy): Bacteria > Campylobacterota > Campylobacteria > Campylobacterales > Sulfurimonadaceae > Sulfurimonas > Sulfurimonas hydrogeniphila. The sequence goes on along the minus strand of NZ_CP182226.1, from coordinate 826,112 downwards.
ACGTTTCAACCGAAGCCATTACCCATCTTGCCGCTGTTACATCATCTGCATCCGAATTAAAACTGTAGGTCAAATGCAATTTTACAAATTTACGAGGATGATCCTCCGCACGAACCACATCACCGTCTACCACTAAATCGGTGACTGTTTTTCCCTGATTTTTCGGTATCAGTATCAAGTCAGTTGCACTGCATGTAATGATACCTGCCAAGAAATACTCAACAGGTGAAATTACCGGACAGTCTATAATAAAACTGCTTTTCTCGGTTTTTGCCTCAAATTTCATTCCTTCTTTGTGTGATACGCTTACTTTCATTTTTTATTGCTCCTCCAAATATTTTTTAAAATAGTCCAGTTGTTCCTGTGTTCTTAGTGTTGCCGTACCGCCTTGGGATTTTCTGGCATTCATAGAATTTTCCAGCACAAGAAAATCAAGAACATCTTCAGAAATTCTCTCATCAATTTCCTGCAAATATTTTAATGCAATTTCACTTAAATCAATGCCAAGTTCTTCACTTTTGGCCACTGCTTTTCCTGTAATAAAATGGGCTTCACGAAACGGAATATTGCATTTTTCAACCAAATAGTCAGCCAGGTCTGTTGCCGAGAGATGCCCTACCTTACAGGCAGAATGCATATTTTGCGATTTTACCTGCATTGTTTTTATCGCTTCTTTTAAAATTTCCAAAGAGATTTCAGCCGTCTCTACTGCGTCAAATACACCCTCTTTGTCTTCTTGCGTGTCTTTGTTGTAGGCAAGAGGCAGACCTTTCATAACCGTCAAAAGTCCGACCAGTGCACCATAAACACGGCCTGTTTTTCCGCGAAGCAGTTCAGGAACATCCGGATTTTTCTTTTGCGGCATTATTGAACTTCCTGTGGAATATTCATCACTCAGTTCTATAAATCCAAATTCATAAGAGGACCAGAGAACCAACTCTTCACTCAAACGGGAAATATGCATCATCATCGTCGATATATTAAAAAGAATTTCAAGAGCAAAGTCTCTGTCACTCACGGTATCGAGACAATTGACACTCACACGTTCAAAACCCAAAAGTTCTGCGCTGTATTGTCTGTCAATATTATGCGGTGTTCCCGCAAGAGCGGCACATCCAAGCGGTGACACATTATTTCGTTCATACGAACTTTCAAACCGCTCAATATCACGTTGAAACATTGCCAAATACGCTCCAAGATGAAACGCAAAGTTAATAGGCTGTGCATGCTGCAAATGTGTCATACCCGGTAAAAGCGTCTCTGTATGTTTTTCTGCGACACCCACAATCTCTTTCATTAAAAGTTTCACAAGTTTCGCAATTTCAAGATTTTTTCGCAGAACATAACGACGAAAATCAACAGCGACCTGGTCGTTTCTGCTTCTTGCTGTGTGCAACTTCTTCCCGGTATCTCCTATAATTTGCGTCAGGCGTTTTTCTATGCCCATATGCAAATCTTCGTCAGAAATATTCCACTCAAATTCGCCTGACTCAATCTCTTTTTTTACCTGAGCCAAACCTTCTTGAATCTGCCTTAGTTCATCTTGCGTTAATATACCCTGTTTTGCAAGCATCTGGGCATGTGCAAGGGAGCCCTCTATATCTTCACGGTATAACTTCCGATCATACATTATCGAGGCATTAAATTGATCTAAAAGATTTGAAGCAGATGCCGAAAAACGGCCTGACCACATTTTTTCCATAGTTTTTCCTTCGTTTGTTTCATAAATAATATTAAAAAGTTTGCTATTTTATCTAAAAAGAAGAGTTTTACAAAGAGAGAAAAATAAAATGAAGCGATTATGCTTCATTTTATTTAGTTACAGGCAGGAACATTCCCGCTGTCTTTGGCATATTCCACTAAAAACTGTTTCAAATGTTTTGATTTTCTGGCATATTTTTTACTCTTAAAATATTTCCATGATTTTTTGGCTTTTTCACTTTTCAGGTGGATTTCTGCCAAAGCTTTGCCCTTCTTTCGCATAAGCTTTTTCCATTTTTTCATTTTATACTTTGCAACAAAATTCTGTCCGGAGTCATGACACTTTAAACATTTTTTAATAAAAACACGCTGCCCTTTGTAAATAGCAGCATTTGACGAAGAAAGCGTCAAAAAAGCCAAAGAAAGTGCAATTAATAAAATTTTTTTCATATACTTTTCCTGAAGTGAAATATCTTTCATTGATATTACATTAGAAATTATTATATATTCCTTACAGTGATAAAATTTATCACATAAAACACAAAAAATTCTATAATTGAAACTTACCGGCGAGTTTTTCGTCCAGACTCCAGACTCCTTTTTCTTTTAGCTTTTCAACAACACTCTGTGTACATTCGACATCATCAGGCCATTCTCTTGTAAAATTATCCAAGGAATTTTTATTTGTACCGTCAATACCTACCATGAGTCCCGATGTATATACATCACGCAGTGCATCCATATTGTTCGTGACACGCCAAATCAGCATATAAGAGTTCCGTATGTCATTTTTTTCAGCATCAACAAATACAACCACTCTTACATGTGTACTCAATACCAGCAAATCATCAAAATACTCTTTTACATTTCTTTTTTTATCTACACTGATGACTGTAACAGGGTTGTTTGTACGCTGCATAAACTGATGCAAATCTACAACATCAGGAATGAGCTCTTTTACTCTATTGAGAAGTTCTGCATCTCCCAAAAGCTGAGGCGCTTCAACGCTGTCTGCACCAGTAGCATCTATGCCAAGCTTTCCGCCTACCAAAGTCTCAGGAGATGAGTGGTCAAGCGCATCCAGGATACCTTCTGTAATAAATAGTGATTTAGGAGTAAAACGATTCAGAACATATGTGGCAAAAGCTTCATAGTTCTCCAGTTTTGGTGCTTTTTCATCAACAAAAATGGCATGTTTGACAAAGCTCATCTGTCCGGCACCCCAAAAAGCATGCATAAACTGTTTTGCATGTCCTTTGTAAAGTGGCTGCATTTTTGCAAGTATCAGGTTGTGAAAACCTGCATTTTCCGGCATGTGGTAATCCAGCAAATCAGGAGCAGTTGTTTTAAGCAAAGGAAAGAAAATTTTTCCTGTTGCCCAACCCATATATTTGTCTTCAAGCGGCGGTTTTCCGACAACAGTAGCTAAAAAAGTTCTTTTTTGCTTCATCGTTATCGCTGAAACTTCCATCACAGGGTAAGGTTCTTCCAAAGTGTAGTATCCTGTATGGTCACCAAACGGACCTTCAATTTTCAGATTATCAGGATCAACCCAGCCCTCTATTACATAATCCACATCTTTGGGAATATACAAAGGCGTTGTCAAAGATTTTACAAGCTGTGCAGGCTTTTTGGTAATCAATCCATACATTAAAAGTTCATTCACGCCATAAGGCAGAGGAGCAGTTGCGCACCAGGTATACAAAGGATCTCCCCCTACAGCTATACTTACAGGCATTTTTTTGCCGGCTTTTTGATACTGGTCAAAAAAGTGTGAAGAATCCTTATGTATCTGCCAGTGCATGCCCAAATGATTTTTATCATATACCTGCAGCCTATACATACCAAGGTTTACCATTTCGCCGTCAAGACTCTGCGTATACACCTGGCCCATTGTTATAAATGGTCCGCCGTCTTGTTCCCAGGTTGTCAGGAGCGGTAATTTATATAAATCTATTGCATCTTTTAAATATTTTATCTGCTGGCATTCTCCCTCGCCTTTGAGACGTTTTGGAAAAATATTTTTGAGTGAAAAGAGTTCACTTGCCATAGAAATTTTCTCTTTGAAGCCTACGGGCGGTTTCATATGCAGCAGTTTTGTAATTTCATCTGCCACAGACTCAATAGTTCGTCCAAAAAGCAGCTCACAACGCCTGTAAGATCCAAAAAGGTTCATCATGACCGGTTCTTCAAATTTTTTACCGTTTTTTTTATCAACAACATTGGTAAAAAGCAGTGCTTTGCCGCCGTCTTCTTTTTTTACTTCGGCATAAGCCAGATGCGGAATTTCAAGATATATATCGAGTTCAGTATCTATTGTTGTGAGTTCATCATTTTTTTGTAAAAGTTTTATTGTTTTTTGCATATATCCTACTCAAATATTTTTTCCTGATTGTAGCATATAAAAACTGAGTGTATAAAAAATCAGCCTCTTGTTTTTATTGCAAGCTGTCATCGTTTCTGTCTTGTTTTAATTTTTTTTTCAAAATAATTTTGCCGTTTTCAACACCGGGTTGATTGTAGGCATCAATATACATCAGTTTTGCACACAGGGAAGTCAACAGTTCATATTCATACATCAAAGCGGCAATGGCACTTTCACAAACACCGTCTATTGTTATCACATCACACGGGATGTCTTTTTGGTTGTTTATTGATTCTATCGTTGCATCCGCCTGTTTGTTTATCAATTCGGAAAAAGGAATATTATTAAGATATTGTAACTCTTCAAGCCCTTCCAGTTTTACATCCGGAATTTTCAAATCATTGTCAAAATTTTCCACCTTGATGACAGTTACCGTTTTATCTCGTCTGCCTTCGATGATAAGCTGTAAAAACGAGTGCTGATCAATCGGACCGATAATACCGATAGGTGTCAATCCCTGACGTGTATTGTTTATATCAATTTTACCAAGACTTTCTCCCCAAAGCTGAATATACCACTTGTTGAAACCTTCAAGGCGTGAGGAGTAGGAAAAGACTACATTTATGTTGTAATTGTATTTGTATTCGACTAAAAATCGGGCTTTTTTTAAAAGACGTTGTTTAATATTTATGCCATTGTCAGCCGGCACTGAAGTAGCGGTTCCGGAGATATTACCTGCGTTATCGTTGTGGAGGGAAACTGAAGTAGCAGTTCCGGAGATATTGCCTGTGTCATCGTTGTGGAGAGGCACTGAAGTAGCGGTTCCGGAGATATTGCCTGTGTCATCGTTATGAAGAGGCACTGAAGTAGCGGTTGCAGAGGTACCCTGGAACCCGTACTTCAGTGCGGGCTGCTCTTTATGAGTCCCAAAAAACTCATCATGTACTTTTCTCGCACCGGACAACAATGCATCTATGTCTATACCCACTATCGCCAAAGGCAGTAAACCGACTGCACAAAACACAGAAAAGCGTCCTCCCACATTTTTCGGAATCTCAAAAATTTTCATGCTGTGTATACGGGCATAATCACTTAATTTGGAATCGTTCTCACTGACAATCACGGTGTTTTCTCTGTTACATGTAACCAAAGAGTTTATATACTTAAACAATGCAATTGTTTCCAAAGTTGTCCCGGATTTTGAAATCACTATAAAAAGCGTATCTTCCAAATCAATATTTTCAATTTTTGATTTGATATCAATAGGGTCTGTAGTTTCAAGAAAAAAAAGTTTTTTCCTTAAATCTTTTGAGTGTTTTAAAAATTTATAAACAGCATAGGTACCAAGGGTACTTCCACCGATACCGATAACGGCTATATTAGTTTGTTTCACTGTTTTGGCATACTCTTTATAAACAGATGTATCTTGAAGCGGCAGTGTATAATAGCCGATAGAGTTCTTTTCTTTTACAATTTCAGTAAAAACATCTTCATCTGAGATAGTCGGATTGAAATTATGACTATAGTTCATAAACAACTCTTGTTGTAAAAATAATTTGTAGCTGCAACAAAACCGTCTACACTGCCACAGTCAAAGCGTTTTCCTTGAAATTTATAGGCAATTACTCTGCCCTGTTTCGCCTGTTGCAGCAGTGCATCGGTTATTTGAATTTCTCCGCCTTTACCCGGTTTTGTTTCACGCAAAATATCGAATATATCCGGAGTCAGGATGTACCTGCCTATAATAGCTAAGTTTGACGGGGCGTCCTGCGGGGATGGTTTTTCTACCATATCTGTAATTTTAAAAGCGTTATCGCCCAGACTAAAGTCTGGGTTCCGTATCTCACCTTCAATATCCTTGTCGCCTAGACTTATGTCTGGATTCCTTGTCTCACCTGCATCTGATTCATCTTCCTGGAACCCGTACTTCAGTGCGGGCTGCTCTTCTATTGCTACCACACCGTATTTGTTAGTATCTTCATAAGGTACTTCTTCGACAGCAACGATAGAGCACTTGTATTTTTCGTAAAGTTCTACCATCTGCGCTAAAACACCCGCACTCTCATTATCACATAAATCATCCGCAAGTATGACGGCAAAAGGTTCTTTTCCGATAAGAGTTTCACCTGTCAGTATGGCATGTCCAAGCCCTTTCATCTCAACTTGTCGCGTATAGGAAAAGGTGCAGGTTGTTATTACTTTTCTTATCTCTTGCAAATAACTCTCTTTTGCAGTACCTTTAATCTGATGTTCAAGTTCATAAGAAACATCAAAGTGATCTTCAATTGCACGTTTCCCACGCCCCGTAACGATTGCCATAGTAGTAAGCCCCGCTTCTATTGCTTCTTCCACCCCGTATTGAAGAAGCGGTTTTGTAAGGACGGGGAGCATCTCTTTTGGTATCGCTTTTGTAGCCGGCAAAAATCTTGTCCCGTAGCCTGCCGCCGGAAAAAGACATTTTCTGATTGTTGTTTGCAAGAGAATCCTTTGTTTTTAGTGAAATGATTATAGTAAACCTTTGATTATATTTACTTAAATTCAGCCCGTACTGAAGTACGGATTTCGAAAAAGCTGCACATCTCCAGGAATCAGTACTTTAATGCCGACTGTTGTTGCTTACTGTCACTCTCAGCCCACCCTAAAGGATGGGTTCCTAAGTACTGAATACTTCCCGGAATCGGTACTTTAGTGCCGACTGTTCTTTAATTCTTATATTTTCAATTTATATACTTTAGCCTGTGGTGTTAATATCACAGGTTCAAAAAGTTTTTTATCATAATTTTCCAGCACCATCAGTTGTATATAGAGTGAATTATATGTCTGTTCATCCACTATTAAAAAAGTATTATAGTTTTTCATAAAAATAATATTTAAATTTGAGGAAAGATTAACAACCTGTACCTGTTTGTGTAGTTTCATATTTTTGTCATAGTAAGTTTGCACAAAACGTCTTATCGGCAATGTTTTATTTCCAAGAGTAAGCTGCAGATTTCTTTTGTCTAAAAACACATTTTGTGCCAATTGAATTTTGTTGCCAATATCTTTAAAATTCCTGCTTACAAAGAAAAATGGCTGCCTGCCTTTGTCTCCGTTCATTAAATTCAAATTTGAGAAAAGTGTTACCGTCGGATAAATGTTTATCATTCTGAAAGGCAGATAAAAGTAGATATCTCTTGTTTTTTTCGGCAGTTTAATATCAGACTGCAAACTCTTTAAAAATTCGTTTGTATCTTTGTACCCGTAATCTTTTGTCATCTGTTCTATGTTTGAAAAAACTGTAATATTTTTGTCTTCTATCTCTTTCTTGTTTTTATCTCTAAAATCATATGTTTTTTCCGTATACTCTACATCAAGCCGTGCCATTTTTGCAGCCTCTTCCTGTGTGTGCGTCAGCATAAAACTCACAGGAAAATTCACGCTTCCACTGTGTTTTCCGCCATCGGCCAAAGTCTTGACATCTGCATAGTATCGAATTGGATAGCCATAGTCCCACCATGCTACAACATAATCTTCACGACTTGCTTTTTTTCCCAGGGTAGTTAAAACTTTCACTTCATTCGCATTAAAAACAGTAGGTACTTTATACGCCTTTATATGTTTATAGTTTGGATACAGTGCCAGCAGAGTAAAAGCACTCATGCTTAAAACTTTCAACTTCTGCGTAGGCATTTTTGAAGCAATCTGCGTAATTAAAAAGGCAATGCCGAAAGCTAAAATCGGTACGGCATAGATTGTAAAACGAAGTCCACCGACATAGGCTAAAAATCCAAGCCCGACAAGAGGCAGTGAAAAGAGCATAATACGGTGTTTGTACAGCAGATACATGTAACCAAGCAAAGAAATGACAAATGTAACAGTATTGCCACTGATACGATTAGCAAAAGTCTCAAAAGGAATATGCCCTGCTTCTCGTACCGTTTGCATTACCGTGAAAAAATGAAGTCCCAGTCCTTTGGTTCCCGCACTGACACTCTCTCTAAAAATATAGCCTTTTAACTGCGACCAAATCGGATCAAATCCACCGGTTGCAAAAAATGCAATAATTGAAGTCCCTAAGATATAGTAAATATACTTATCATATTTTTCCTGCTTAAATGTATAAAAAGCGGCTAAAACAAAACCCAGACGAACCAATCCGTCTGTATTCATCATAGCAAACATCATAATGGCAAGCAGTTTATAATTAAATACATTTTTTCGATCAAACACCAAAGTATAAAAAAGAATCAATCCGAAAAATGAAAACTCCAAAGAGTAAGATTGAGGGTACCACCATCTGTAAACTAGAATATCCAAAGCAGTAAAGAGCAGATATATGTCTTTATTGGTTTTAATCGCCCAAATAACAGACCAGAGCAAAAACATAGGAAGCACAATGTTGAGCATATCGGTATCATAATACCCTGCCATTGTACGGTTATAATAACTCCATGCAACAGATGCAAATATTGCGGCAATAAACCCCATCTCAAGATTTTTCAGCGCTTTGGCTATCAAAATGATTGGAATAACGACAAGAGAACTCAAAAATACCGGTAAATAAAAAATAACACTCTCAAAGGAAAAAGGCAGGATTTTTGCAAAGAATGCTGTAAGTTGGGAAGCAGCACTTGAAACAGGTGAGAGGTCATGCAACTGATGAAATTTATCAAAATACTCTTTTGCATCCGGATTTGTTCCGGTTCCGGAAAGTAAATCACGAGCACCTTCCGCCCAAACATAACCATCATTGGTATTAATCATAAACTGCCCGTTAAAATAAAACGGTGCATATCCGTTAAAATGATATACCCAAACAAGGCGCATACCAATAGAAAAAGCAAAAGCTATAAAAATATAAAGAAGTGTTAATTTTGTTTCATGGGAAGTATCTGTCAAGTTTTAGTCCTCTAAAAAGTTGAGGAATTATAACATAAAAAGAAGTGGCTCCGGATACTGGATTCGAACCAGTGACCAAGTGATTAACAGTCACCTACTCTACCGCTGAGCTAATCCGGAATGTATGGCAGAATTCTATCCAAACAATTTTAAAATAACCTAAAATTTTGATAATTTAGGAATTTGTTTGATGATTAAACTCCGGCACTATCTCTTTGAGTTTTTTCAGCGTATCATTACATGTAAGCAGTGCTTCTATATCTTCATTCAATCTTTTCAAATCATACGGTGTAGGTTTTGCCACGGTTATGGATTCATATTCTGTTTTTGTGTCACTCTCGTCTATCAAAAGCTCTTCATAGAGTTTTTCACCCGGTCGTAAACCTGTATATGTAATGTCAATGTTTTGACTTCCGCTCAGGTCAATCATTTTTTTTGCCAAATCAACTATCCTTATCGGTTCACCCATATCAAGTATGAAAATCTCACCGCCGCTTCCTATAGCACCTGCCTGCAAAACCAGTTCACAGGCTTCGGGTATCAACATAAAATATCGTGTGATATCAGGATGTGTTACGGTAACAGGTCCGCCTGCTTCTATCTGTTTTTTAAATTTTGGAATAACACTTCCGCTAGAGCCTAAAACATTACCAAACCTCACAGCGACTATGTCTGTTCCCTGTCCATTTGAATTTTGGGCATACAGTTCGCAAATACGCTTAGTCGTTCCCATAACATTTGTAGGACGCACTGCCTTATCGGTAGATATCATCACAAACTTTTGCACGCCATGCTTTATAGACGTATCTATAACATTTTTAGTGCCTATGACATTATTAACGATGCCTTCATATATGTTTGATTCAACAAGCGGTACATGTTTGTATGCTGCGGCATGTATAACTATCTGAGGTTTATACTTTTGAAATGTTTCATCTAAAAGTTCCGAATTTACTACACTTTGCATAACAGGTATAGCATCCACATTCTTAATCTCTTCCAAAATAGCATACAAATTGTATTCGCTGTGGTCTAAAAGTATAAGTTTTTTCGCTCCGTATTTTTCACATTGACGACATATTTCACTGCCTATACTCCCGCCTGCTCCTGTCACTAAAATCGTTTTATCTTTTATAAACTCTTCTATCTTTTGCTTGTCCAAATCTTTTGGATGGCGTGCAAGCAAATCTTCTACAGAGAGATATTTTAACTGTGTCGAAAGATTTTTTCCCGTTAAAATTTCATCAATAGAAGGAAGAATCTGAATAACTTCAAAGTAATTTGAGAGATTGTCATATATCGTTCTGATACGCTCTTTTGGAACAGACGGCATGGCAATAACAAGCAAATCATACTTTTTATCTTTCATAACTGTTTTGAGCTGTTGCTCAGAAAGTATATTTACAGAATCTACAGAACGGTTTTGCAAAGCCTTGTCATCATCCACAAAATATTCTATTTTATACTTAGAATCATGAAACTCGGATGCCAGTTTTATTCCAGCCTTCCCTGCACCGTAAATTACCACTGATTTTGTCTTCTTTACTTTTGATTTGTTGGTAAAATAATAGTATGCATACATCAAAAAATTAATGCTAAAAAGATATAAAAAAAGTTCTGATGCCAAAAAAGAAAAACGTACTTTTCCATAAAATACAGGCAAATAAACAAAAAAAGCAGTAATATAGACAACACTTTTTATAAGAAAAGTTTTTTGCGAAGCTTTCGACCAAGAGAGAGAGTAGTCTCGCAGTATAAAGCGTGATGCAAGCATACGAATGACGATGACGCTTGCCACAATTTCAAGCTCAAACGGCATATGATAGATAAAAAATGTCCACCAAAACGTAATAAAAGAGAGTACTATAATTACTAAAAAGTTTAATATTTTTTTATCTATTCGCACTGTTTATTATTCTCTGGATCTTTAAGTTTTAATACGCTCATACTATACTTTCCTCTCTTATTATAAACATCATTATAACACATTTGTAAACTCATAGTTTTCATTCCATATGTGCAACTGCTTCAACTTTCCTGCCATTCTTGCCCGCACTGAAGTACGGATTCCAAATGCAACAATTTCTCGGAATCGGTACTTCAGTGCCGACTGATAAAATACGCCAAGACAAATAAAACCATATTCGCCCCCATAGCCATAAACACAACTCTGTCATGGGAAAATCCGGCCTGCGTCAGCCTTTGGTATAGATGCTTTTTATGTGCCACCGAAAGCCTTTCTCCATTGAGGTACCGCTTGACTAAAGTATACGTCGCATCAAACCAAAACACACCAAATAAGATAATCCATATCCATAAATTTACAGCATCTTGATTTGCATAATATATAGTAAAAATCGCTACAGTATACCCAAGCAAAGTACTCCCGACATCCCCCATAAATATCTTCGCTCTATGCCAGTTCCAGACCAAAAACCCTAACACAGACACAATCAAAACTAAAAAATGCACCCCGCCAAAAAGTAAAAAACCGGCAATTCCAAGAAAAACAGCTTCACTTCCGGCATAGCCGTCAATTCCGTCTAAAAAATTGTAAAGATTGATAAACCAGATAATCGCCACAAAAGCAATGATATTAGCAACCAGTTGATTTTCAATGCTAAAAAGCCAAAAGTCCAAGCTACCTAAACCACCCAGAGCCATTAACCCACCAACAGCGACACTGCTCTGTGTGACAAGCCTTACTTTAGGAGAAAGTTCATACAAGTCATCCAAGTAACTTACAACAGCAAGCACAACCCCCACCATTAAAGCATAATACAAAGATGAAACAATCTCTCCCCTGAAAAAAAGATAACTCAACCCCACAAACCAAGTAACAGCTATAGCAATCCCCCCACCATGAGGCGTAGGCACCGTGTGAGAACTCCGTTCATTTACCTCGGCAACCAAGGATTTTTCAATGGCATAATTTTTGATAATATAAGTGAGCATAAATGACAATAAAAATAAAAATATATAGATCACAGATCGCTTCCTTTATATCTGACTCTCAAAAACACAGGAAATCTTGGCTTTTTGTATTTTGTAAACTCTTGGTACTTAAATGTTACAATATCACCGATTTTAGGAGGACCCATTCTCTCTTTATTTGTAAATCCACTGCCTATTTTAAAGGTTGCGTTGTTATCTAAACGACAGGTTAGTGATCCCATCATATTTGCAAATTTTCCTTTGCCATGGTTGACAGCGACAACTCTGCATTCGGCATCTTTAAATGATTTTAGCTTTAAAGCTTTTGATGTTCTTTTGTCTATATATGCCACATTTGGGTCTCGCACCACAACACCCTCACCGCCTTTTGATTCTACTGCAGATAAAAATCTAAAAAGTTCATCTTTTGAATTCGCCTCTCTTTGAACTATTACATGTAAGATATCACTTTCATATGGTTTTACTTTTTCTAAACGCTTCAAAAGACCTTCTTTTGCATGAGGTACTTCAAAAATGTTATATGTAATTTCTTTCCATTTTTCAGATGGTACTTTATCTCGCACTATAGAAGATATATTTTCAAAATCACCCCTTTTGCTCCACAACTCCCCATCTAATTCAAAAGGGGGGAAATCTTTTATAAAAAACTTTGGAGCATAAATATGCTTTCCTCCACGACTTATAAGTTGTTTCCCATCCCAGTAAGCACGGATTCCATCAAGCTTTTCACTCATTACCCAATTTGTAATATTTTGATCTTTATAAACTTGCAAAAGTAAAAGTTGTGGTTTTTGCGCAAACAGTACAAATGGCAAGAGTAATATTAGGTACAGTTTCATATCATTAAGTCCTTTAAACTTTTCTCACCGTTTATCATAAAATCAATCCCTTCCTCCGCACCAAACGGAAGCGATGCTTCAGCCTTGCCAAAAAGTTTTTTCATTGCATCCTTATTATCAACTTCCAAACTCCCATAAAGCCTTTTATGAAACGATGGCTTTAAAACCTTCAACAAACTCTCAAAAAACGGCACCCGAACAAGATAAACTTTTTTTCCTAAATTTTCAGCTATAAGCTCTATAAGTTTTATGGTACTAAACGGTTTATCATCGCTCACTAAAAATATGCCATCTTTTTGTCGTTCAATGACAGCATCTATAAAAAAACATAAATTCCCAATATAGATCATACTGCGTCTGTTCTCAATCCCTCCAAAAGGCAATACAGGTACCTTTCGAACTAAATTGACAAGGTTTTTAATGTTTGCTTTCACCCCATACCCATAAACAATAGGCGTTCTTATAATAGAAACAATAAAATTATCATCTTCGATTTTTTGAAGTTCCTGCTCGGCTTTTAATTTACTTTTACCGTATTCATCCTGAGGGTTACATGGTGTACTTTCTGTATAACAAACATCACTCTCTTCCCCATATACTTTCACACTGCTCATAAACACAAAATGCTTCACGCCAGATGCTTTTGCTTTTTTGGCCAGATCCAAAGTTTGCGTAACATTTATCTTTTCATACGCCTCTTTACTCGCTCCACCCATCTGATGTACCAAAGCAGACAAATGTACAACAACATCAACGCCCTTTACATGTAGAGCATCAAAATTCTCCTGTAAAAAAGAAAAAGTTCTTATCTTATAGTGTTGAGAATATTTTAACTGGAAATAACTCCCGATAAAACCTCTTACCCCTGTTAATAAAATAGTTTTCATCTATATATCCATGTCTAGTTTCTTTAACTCACCTAACAGTTCATTCCAAAAATATTTTTGATCATATTTTTTGACAATACTATCTCTTACATTGCATCTAACAAAATTGTAAAATTTTTCATCTATAATAAATTTTTCCATTGCATGGAACAAAGCTACTTCATCTTTTTTCTTTACCAGCATTCCATTTATATTGTGTTTTATTACTTCATTACACCCATTTATATCAGTTGCAAGCAGTGGTATATTAAAACTACCTGCTTCTATGAGAACATTTGGCAGTCCCTCCCTGTATGAAGGAAGAACAAATAGGTTAGTAATGCAAAGATATTTTCTTATATCATCCTGAAATTCTATATATTTTACAGAATAATTTTCTTTTATTATTTGATGGCTTTGTTTAGAAATCGGGTCTGATTCATTTTTATAATCACCTATCAATAATAATTTAATTTTAGAATATTTATTACTTAACAAATCAAATACACTTAACAACTCATTAATACCTTTATCTTTTACAATTCTTCCTACAAAAGTTATTATAAAGTCATCTTTCTTAAACTTTAAATCATCCTTGATTTTATTTTTTTGACTCTCCGAAAACTTATCTTTAAAAAACTCGGTATCAACACCGTTAACTGAACCATTTCCAATTATAGCAACCTCTTTCGCTGTCATGTTTTTAACTGTTGCAGTCAAAATTTTGCTATTACAATATATTTTAGAGGAAAAAAAATATGTAGTCTTTTCTGTTATTGTCAATATTTTTTTTCTTATTCCTGTCGCTTCCAAATTAGGAAGGCCCACAACACTGTGCAGTCTATGCGGAACTCTAGTTATCCATGATGAAATCATTCCAAGTAATCCGGCTTTTGGAGTAAGTGTATAAACAATCAAAGGCTTCTTTTTTAACAGATACCCTGTAAGCTGTATCAAAACTTTTAAATCTTTAAAAATATTAATTTTTCTATTAAAATCCACTATTTTTACAGATACATTTTCATACTCTTTAATACTTTGGATTTTATCTGAATATGATGTAACTATTTCAACTTCATAATAATTAGATAAAAATTTTGCCTGTCCTTTTAGCCAAGTTTCTAAAACAACAGGAACAGTAACCATTATTACAATTTTTTTCATAAATTAAATTCTTGTTGTAAATATTCTTGCACATTGATAAAATCATTTTTTTGAATCACTTCAACCAGTAATCTTGCATCAGAGGTTGAAACTTTTAACTCATCTCTAAATATATTGCTTGTTTTAATTTCGATCTGATTATTTGACAAAAATTCCAAGATCCCTTTTATTGAACTGCCAAAACCAGTACCTACATTAAGTATTTTAATATTTTGTATCTTTAACAGTTTACTATATATAAAAACCACATCATCAATATGTATAAAATCTCTAATGGCATTTCCATTGTTTACTATTTTTATTTCTTGATTGTTTTTATGAGCATTTATAATTTTACTGATAACAGAAAATTTATCATTTCCGCCATACATGTTAAAAATCCTGGTAATCGTATAGTTTATCTTATACTCATTACAATATTTTTCAATCAATTTCTCATTTGCAACTTTTAAAGAGGCATGCAAGTTTATAGGTTTTAATTCATCTGATTCATTACATAAAATATTATTTCCATATACAGAACTGCTACTTGTGTATATTATTTTGTTGATGTCTGCATTTTTAAAGTAGTCAAGTACTAAAGAAGTAATTAAAATGGCATTAGTGATGTAATTACTACTGCTATCGAAATTATTTAGCTGTGTTGCAGGTTGAAAGTTATTAAAAATAATATTAATTTTTTGATTTTTATACTCTTGTAAAATATTTATATTTTCCAATATTTCTCTTGAAGACAGTAATATGGAATTATCTATATACTTATTCATTCTTTTAGAAAGATTACTATTTTTCCCAATAATTAAATTTTTAGGCATAACTGTATCTCTTAAAAATAATCTTACAAATTTGTAACAAAGAACTAAATACATAATGTCTCATCGGTATCTCTTTTTTTAAAAAAATCAATGAAAGCAAATACAATGCTTTTCTGTAACCTATATCTGTCTCTCTGTTTGAAATTGAAGCATTATGAACTCTATAATTCAACAGCTTTTCTTTGAGTAAAACAATTTTTTTTTCATTTCTAATTAATTTTATCCAAAGTTGCCAATCTTCTACCGCAATCAAATTTTTCTCTTCTTCAAAATTAACTAAAGCACTTTTTTTTAACAATACAGAATTTACATTTATATAATTGATATAATAAATAATATTTTTCATACTTATAACAGTTTTTAAAAAATTAACCAGTTTTTGATTATCAAAATTTCCTTGTAATTCAGATTTTTCATCAATTTCATATGCCAATGTATGGACTACGTCAGCATGATTGTTTTGTAAAAATGCTAATTGTTTTTCTAACTTTTCCGGTAACCATACATCATCAGAATCCAAGAAAGCTATATATTCACCTTTTGCAATTTTTAAACCCTCATTTCTAGGATAAGCGGGTCCGCCTTTGTTCATATTCAAATTTACAACCTTGATCCTTTTATCTTGCTGCTGATATTCCTCAATAATAGAAACACTTTTATCTGTTGAATTATGATTTATAAGCAGTAGTTCAAAAACCTCATAAGTTTGCTTCAACACTGACTGTATTGTTTCATCTAGATAATTTTCTGCATTATATATTGGAATAATGACACTAATCAAAGGATTTTTCATATTAAATTTTATCCTTAATATATTTTTTCAAACCACTTTCCAAAGAAATATTCACTTTATAATTCAACTCTTTTTGCGACATTTCTATATCTGCACATGCTCTGATTGTATCAATTTTACGACTTTTATTCGCACCCCATGCAATATTTGCTTTTTTATTTGTAATACTTTCTAAAGTCTTTACCAAATCTCTTATTGATATACATTTTCCTGTTCCCACGTCATAGTCAATTTTAGAAGCTTTAATATTATTAAAATCAAGAATAAGGTTATAATAAAGGTTTACAACATCATCTATATGTACAAAATCCAATATCTGCTTACCATCACTCATATTAACAGCCTCATCCGAGTCTAGAGAATCTATAGCATAATCAATAATCTTTTTATTGGCATTTTTCTTTCCATAAACTGTAAACAAAATCATATTTAAAAATTTAAAAGAGTTCTTTTTGGCATAGTACTCAATTATATATTTTGCAGAAGTTTTTGTAGCAGAATAAAAATATGTTGGGCTTATTATATTGTTGATATGATATTCGGAAAAAGAACCTGTATTTATAAACAATTGCAACTTGCAACCTGATAATGCAATTAACAGATTAGAGGTAAATACAATATTTGATTCTATTAGCTTAACTATATCTTTTGGTTCATCTGAACTTGTTGAATATGCAGCCAGATGAACTACAATTTCAGGTGAAAATTGTAAAACACTGTCATTAAACTCAGTTAGGTTATTACATTCGATATATATAACCGCATTCCCAAACATTTTTATGGCACTTTTTGAATCTCGAACAACCAGTGCAATTTCTATATTATGATTGATTAAAAGTTTATTCACAAGATCTGAACCAACATAGCCGGTTCCGCCAGTTACAAGAACTCTTTTTTTACCATTCATAGTTTATCTCATTAATATCTAAATTTATTGCTTCGTCTGGATTATGCTCAATTGAAGCGATATTTAATAACATACTGCTTTCGCTTAAACCTTTAAAAGCCATCCACAAATTTGGTTTTACAGTAAGTCTTTGGTAATTTTTTTGAGAAAGTTTTACACTAAAAAACTCTTTATTTATTTCATCATACACAACAAATTCTATTTCTCCAACAACCACTACAAGATTTAAAGTCATTTGAGTATGTTTCTTCCATCCCTTGATATCATTTAGGTATATAGTTGAAAAATAAGCTTCTCCAAATCCATCAAACCCCTCATCACTTTTTTTCATGGCATGAAAAATATCACCTTTTGGATTATAAATCTGTTTTAGCGGTGTTAAAATTACTCCGTCCATTGCAAACCTCGCGTTTTTGCCATACTTTCATATTCATTTATCTGTTCCAAAGTTTTTTCTAAAATATTGTTATTATTGTTATAAAAGTCATAATACCACTCACTGGTAAATCTAATAGTATCTTTATACTCTAAATTTGCCTGCCATTTCAGATAAAAGAGAGCTTTGTCACAATTGAGTTTTAGCAATCCTGCCTCATGAAAAGGTATGTTCCCTGTAATAGTAAAAGCATCTTTGGCATTTGTAAAATGCCAATACTGACTTAAATCTGCAAGCAATTGTTTAACTGTGTGATTTTGTTCTGCCCTTGGTCCAAAGTTAAACGCTTCCCCATGCAAAGAGTTGTTTTCATACAAAACCTGCCCTAGATTTAAATATCCACTTAAAGGTTCAAGCACATGCTGCCAAGGTCTCGTAGCTTCTGGGCTTCGTATCTCCACACTTTGATTTTTACTCCAAGCGTGCATGCAGTCAACTACAATCCTGTCTTTTGCCCAATCTCCGCCACCTATAACATTTCCGGCTCTACCAATGGCTAACTTAACATTACAATTGTCTTTTTTAAAAAATGAGTGATAATATGATTTTATAATAAGCTCAGCAGCACCCTTGCTACCACTGTAAATATCTTTACCACCCATTTTATCATCCTCTTTGTAGCCCCATACCTGTTCTACATTGGCATACGCTTTATCACTTGTGATAATTATAACGCTGCATTTATGATTTGAGTTTTTAAGAGCTTCTAAAATATTTGCCGTTCCCATTACATTTGAGGATATTGTGTCAATTGGATTTTCATAAGATGTTGAAACTATCGGCTGTGCTGCCAGATGAAAAAGAAACTCCGGCGCTTCTGCGGCTATAATTTCATTCATTTTAGATAAATTTCTTATATCCTCTTGATAATGCTTTATCTTTTTTTGTAGCTGTAACTCTTCAAACATTGAAGGATTTGTCGGAATATCTTTTGAGATGCCTATAACTTTTGCCCCAAGTTTTAAAAGCCACAGAGTAAGCCATGTGCCTTTAAATCCTGTATGCCCGGTAACAAGTACTTTTTTATCTTTGTATACATTTTTGAACATTGCTATTCCCATACCTTCCAAGGGGCAACACCTTCATCCCAAAGTTTATTAAGATCATTTTTATCTTTTAAGCTATCCATCGGCTTCCAAAAGCCTTCATGTTTGAAAGTAAATATTTCTCCATCTTTAGCAAGTTTTTGCAGTGGTTCTTGCTCAAAAACAGTTGCATCTCCACCTGTAATGTAGTCAAAAACTTTCGGTTCGCAAACAAAAAACCCTGCATTTATCCAACCACCGTCACCCTTTGGCTTCTCTAAAAAATCTGTTACCTGATGTGATTCAGAGATATTAAGTGCACCAAAACGTCCATCTGGTTGAGCAGAGGTCATAGTCATTGCTTTACCGTGTTTTTTATGAAATGCTACCAATTCTTTTATATTTACATCACTTACCCCATCTCCATAAGTGAGCATAAACGCTTCATTATCAATAACTTTTTGTGCCTGTTTAATTCGTCCTCCTGTCATAGAGTTCAGCCCTGTATCAAGCAATGTTACCTTCCATGGTTCACTTGAATTATTTAACACTTCCATTTTACCATTTGACATATCTATAGTTATATCACTTTGATGTAAAAAATAGTTTGCAAAATACTCTTTAATATAATAGCCTTTATATCCTAAGAGAATAACAAAATCATTAAAACCATACTCTGAATATATTTTCATAATATGCCATAAAATAGGCTTACCCCCTATTTCAACCATAGGTTTTGGCCTTATGTCTGTCTCTTCACTGAGTCTTGTTCCAAAACCGCCTGCTAACAGTAATACTTTCATAAATTATTTTCCTCAATTCCAAATATATTTTTAATTCTTTCTTCTGTTGGCTCTCTAAAAAAGTTTTCCTTGTACCACAAAGAAATTTGCTTTATTTCATCTTTATAATTTTTTCTATATACCAATAACTTATTATACAATTTCTCAATATCATCTTTAGTAAACGCAATATCCCAAATCTTCCCTTTTCCATGGGTCACTAATGGATTAGCGGTAAGATTATCTTGACTGGCTATTATTATTACAGATAATCCACAGGTTACTGCCTCAAGAGAAGTCCCAGAAGCAGTACCTATTACTAGTTTTGTGTTTTCAAAAAGTTTATAAATATTGCTATTCGAAATTTCAATAGTATTTGGGATATTACCAAGTTTATGTATATTAACTGCTGGATGGTTTTTAAATATCACATTATCTAAATGTTCTATCCTTTCTATCATATATTTTGTATCATTTTCTATATAAGAACCGAGCAAAAGTACATTTTTTTCTTCTTTGATACCCTGAAATTCAAAAACTCCTTTATATCTTAATGAAACTCCAACATCATATTTCACTTTTTCTCTATCTAATACATAATATTTTCCATTAACAGACACCTTATGAGGTGATGCAAGCATATCATAATCTAAATCATCTACATAAGCATTAAAATAAGTTTCATAATTTAAATAAAACTGTAATGCGTTTAATGTTATTTTGTCATTATGATTTCTAATCCCATAGTTAAAACTTCTCTCAATCACTTGAAATTCACTCCAGGAATATATTGTTTTTATACTCTCAATTTGAGCTAAATTTTTACCTAAAATATATCTTGTTAAACTATCAAAACTAAAATATTTAATATCATTAACTACAGCATTATTAAATATTTTATCAATATCATTCTCTTCTTTTTGTAACAGTCTTAATGTTTTAAATGGATACACTACTATAAGTCCAAACAGTTTCACAAAATCACTTAATTTCAAAAATTCATACTCAAATACAAAATCCTTTTTATCTTGATTTATTATTTTAAAAAAGTGTTTTAACTTTAATGGATTTTGACCAACGCCATAAGGTCTTAATAAAATAGCATACTGAGTATGATATTTTTCAAATATTTCATAGATACCGGTTAAATAATTTTCACTAAATTGACCATTTTCATTTGTCTTATCTATAAGTCCAAAAGTATCAATAATAATTTCTAATCTATTTTTTCTTTGTTTCTTATAATAAATTTTATAGATAAAAAAAGCAGTAACATATGAAAAATAAAGATAAATATTTTTTATATAATATTTCACTAATTTTCTTGTGAATAAAAACAGATTATTGTCTTTTTGAATATTATTTGTAAAAAAGTTTTTAGGAAACACACTTGCATATGGATTTTTAACTAAAGTAGCATTAATTATTGTATAGATATCCCATCTGGCATTTCTTTTTATCTTATCAATGTAGGCATGAAAATTACTTTTTTTATTTTGGTAATTCTCCTCTAATTCCTTTGGATTCAAAGTTTAAACTCCAAAAATGTATCAATATAATTTCCATACTGTTTTAACTCTGAATTATTATACCCATAAAAATTTATCTTATTCTTTTTAGCCGCATTATAGTCTGTGATGGCATCACCGATTAATATTGTTTCATCAGTTTTGTAATTATATTTCTCCATAATATTAGCTATTAAAATATCTTTTTTAGTTGGACTTCCATTGATTGATAAAAAATAGCATGTGATTTCAAACTGTTTACACAAATCATTAAGTTCACGATTTTCTGCACCTGAGACGATATGAAAATTATATTCTTTGTAATTCGCTTTTATAAATTCAATGGTTTCCATAATTAAGTTTTCTTTGTTAGATAATTTCATTTTAATAATCCGAGCAAATTTATCTGCTAGTTTTACAATTTCATCTTCTGAAATATCTTGATGCAAAATATCAGTATAAAAATATCTAATTTTATCAAATCTTGAAACACCACCGTTTTCATAATGATATTTCTCAATCTGTTGTAAATATTTTTTGTCATAACCATGGAACAATTCTACAAAACCATCCCCCTTAATCTTCATACTATCAAGTATAACACCATCAAAATCCCATAAAATTGTTTTAATCATGTAATATTCCAAATACAGTACATGGTAAGCCATCACACTGAGATATTCTAAGCGGTGACACTATAATTTCTTTAAACTGTACATTTTCGCTGATATTTTTCAAGTCCATATCTTCAAGTAAAAGTATAGGTTTTTGGGGATTTAAAAATCTTTTATGAGATTCTCTTCCTATCATTCTGTAAGCAAAACTAGAAACCGATATAGAATCAAATCCAAACACTCTGATAGATGGAAAATTTTCTATTAAAAAATTATAAATATCTCCATGAAAACCATAATTCTCTTTCCAGAATTTTTCACTATTTCGACTATTACAAATACCTGTTTTTACAATTAAAATATCATAACCAATATCTGTGATGTTTTTTAATCTTGCTGTCAATTTTTCGTTTATAATTAACTCTTCTTGAACTATCTCTACAATGAGTGGTTTTTTAAATACCCAAAAATCAGCATTAAAATCCTTAACAGTCTGTCCCTTTTCATAAAAGTGGTAGGGCATATCTATATGTGTACCTATATGAACAGTAGTAGATATTGTTGTATCATTAGCAACATCCCCTTTTAAAATATCACTTTTTTTTATTTGTACAAATTTATTTTTATTCCCGTAAGCAGGTGTGTGTTCATCTAATATATAAGACAAAAACAACATCTACGCTTCCAGCTCTTCATGAATAACTTGAATACATTCCAAAAGACCCTGACCTAAATCAATATACGGATTTGCCACCAACTTTTTGGCAACAGTTGGATGATACGAATAAGGAGTAATTTTATAGTGTCCCATGTTATTATCTGTAATTTGCTTCAGCTCTAGCTTGTTTTGCATGATCTCATTTATCATTGTAAGGAGTTCTATACGTTTTAGTCTTTCAGTTCCTGTTAAGATAATATGCTCATTTTCGTAACTTTCATCCTCTAAAATGTCGACTGAAAGTTTTGCTGCATCTGCTGCGTGAATGTATTCTCTTAGATCTTGACCATCACCTTTGTAGTGAAGTTCTCCATTTTTCAAGGCATCATATAAAAGATTATAAATATAATTGTTATGACTCGCTCGCTCTCCATACAAAGAGCCGTAACGAATAACTGTATATTTCAGACCATACCTTTTATAATATTCTTCCGTAAGTTTCTCTGATGTTTGCTTACTAATGCCATAAAAAGAACCCTCATTACTAAGGGCATAAGCACTGCTTGCATACACAAATCTTTCTACTTTTCTTGTTTTACATACTTCAAGTATATTTAGATTCCCCATAACATTTATATTCATAGTATTGATTGGGTCGTGGATAGCATCATCAAGATTTGCTATCGCTACAAAATTATATACAATATCAGCGCCATTAATTACATTTTTTATACTGTTCATATCTAATATATCTACAGTTTGAAACTCTTGATTTACTTGTAAATACTTTGACTTATGAATATCAGCAATAACTACATCATAGTTTCTACGAGACAGTTCATCAGCGACATACGAACCTAAAAAACCACTTCCACCGAAAATAACAACTTTCTTACGATTTGGCATTTAATACCTCACTGCACTGAATTTTTAGGAGTACTAACATATGGCACTCTCCACTTTGAATTCTTATCATAATTTATAATACTCTCTTAAATGTTTTATAGCGCTCATACCCATAGCTTCTACAGCTTCCTTTGCGTTTCCACCAATGTGCGGTGTGCATATAAGATTTGGAAGTTCTAAAAATTCTTTATCTGTAGGTGGTTCTTCAACATAGGCATCTATCGCAGCACCTGCGATTATGCCGTTTTTTAAAGCATATTTTAAATCATTTTCATTTATCAGACCACCTCTGGCCGTATTTAACAAATATGCTGTTTTTTTCATCATTTTCATTTCATTTAAAGTTATGAAATTATATGTGCTTTCATCTTGTGGTGTGTGCACTGTTATAAAGTCAGACTCTCTGTAAAGTTCTTCTTTACTCACTTCTATCAAATCGTTTTGAGTATAGTATTCATCTTGATTTATAATATCATTCACAAGTATTTTGCACCCAAAAGGCTTCAACAGTCTCACTAATTCTTTGCCTATGTAACCCACGCCAACTATACCAACTGTTTTTCCGCTCAGTTGAAATCCTCCGGACTTATTCCAGACACTACTTTTAAGTTCATTTGTTGTCATAAAAAGATTACGACTAAACATAAGCATAAACCCGAGTGCCATCTCTGCTACTGAAAGACGATTTACTCCTCCTGTCCAGCCAATAGCTATGCCCCTTTTTTTACATGCTTCTTTATCTATATTATTAAGACCAACACCATATTTTGAAATTATTTTTAAATTTTTACAATGCTGAAGCACTTCTTCATTCACAGGTTCCAGTCCAACAATCAAAGCCTCAGCATCTTTGATATACTCTATCAACTCATCTTGATTAAATCTTTTGCCATCTAAATTTAACTTAGCCTCTGGAAAATATTTATATACTTCTTCTTGTAAGATTTTATTTTTTGAAAAACTTGGACTTGTTGCTACTATATTCATAATACTAATCCTTAAAAATTTTTAATATGATAGTATCACATTTCCAATTATTTATTAAATCATTCCTATAAGCTTCTAATGTTTTTTCAGAAAAAATATCAAATCTACCTTGTCCCCCTGGTTTTCCATCCATCATCCAAGTTATATGATTTGACAAATCATATCTCTGTTCCGCTAATAATTCATATTTATATCCTAACTCATCTAAAATATATTTCAATGATTGAGGATTATAATAATAATGATGCGCAATAGACCAATAAAATTTTTCAAATGTTGGTATATTATAAACAGAAGTCAATACATCCGTAGCAGATGGTATTTCGGCTATAATAACTCCACCATCATTGAGTATTTCGTAAGTTTCTTTTAAAAAATCAAATGGATTAGCTATATGTTCAAATACAAAAAAATGTACTATCAAATCAAATTTAATACTTTCTTTATTCTTTAATTCACTTATGCTTTCGTAAGCTTGATGCCCGTTCTTTTTTAAAAATTCTAAGAATTCACCAGATGGTTCAACCCCATAACAATCTAACCCAACATTTTTAAAAGCATCCATCATAAATCCTGATGAACAACCAATTTCTAATATTTTTTTGCCTTTGTGCAAATGATTGGCTAAAAAGTGCCATCGCCTTTTTACTTGATCTTGGTTTGAATCTATATGCTTTTGTGCATTGCTCCAATCTCGATGGTCACCTACTCTTTTGGACATAAATTTTTCAAACTCTTTTTTATAAAAATGTTTTTCTTCTTCTTCGGTTAAATATGGGTATAAATATATTACACCACATTTTGAACATTCCCAAAAATTATGCTCATCTTTTCCACCAAATACATAATCTGCTCTTAAGATTTGATTCTCTTTACATTTACATACTCTACATATTGGCATTTTAATTCTCCTTAACCCACTCAATCATTTTTTTTAAACCTTGCTCAAAACTTGTTAATGGTCTATCATATATACTGAGTAATAATTGATTATTTGCATATATCCCAAACTGATCACCAGGAGTACCTTTTGATATGACAACATCTTTTGTACTTTGTAAATTATCTTTTATTAAAGTCAATATCTGTTTGACTGTTGTTTTTTTACCTGTCCCAATATTTAAGATTTTGTTTTTAAATTTATCATTTCTTGAAGACTCTATAGTGATGTCAACAACATCATCAATATATATTAAATCCCTAAAACGATTTAAATCACCTTTTACAAGTACCTTTTCAAAAGAATCATCTAAAAATTGCTTCAGATATATACTAACCATGCCCTGTTTTAAATTTTCAAGATTTTGCCCCGGACCATACACATTAAAGTATCTTAATGCTACATACTCTATATCATATTGTTGTGCAAAAATTTTCATATATTTTTCACTTGCCAATTTGCCAACAGCATAAAATGATTTTGGATTTTCAACATCATCTTCAGAAAATTGCTCTTTATTGGATTGCTCCCCATATACAGACATAGTAGAAGCATATACAAATTTTTTACATCCTGTTTTTACACAATATTGCAATAACTTCAAAGTAGATAATGTATTAGTATTTAAATCATATTCTGGGTCTTCAAAACTTATCTCCCCAGAACTTTGACCACCTATATGAAAAATTACATCAAATTTTGCATTTTGAAGCTTTTCAATAGTTTCATTTTTACTAAAATCTTCATTAATAAAAACTGTATTTTTAGGGATGTTAGAAAGATGACCTGTTTGAAGATTGTCTATAACATATACTTCATTTCCCTCATTTAACAATCTATTAGCAATAGCACTACCAATAAACCCTGCTCCTCCTGTTACTAAATATCGCATCTTATTTTCTCTTTCGTATAAGTTTTGCAGGAACACCACCCATAACAGAATATGGTTCTACATCTTTTGTAACTACAGAACCCGCACCAATAATTGAACTTTTGCCTATTTTAGTATTTGCTGTAATCACACAATTTGAGGAAATCCAAACATCATCTTCTATTATAATCTCACCATAAGTATGTCCTTGTTCTCTAAACGGAACATTGGGGTCATCAAAAGTATGATTTGCGGCTCTTAATACACAATTCGGAGCAATCGCACAATCATCTCCAATAACTATCTTACCAAAACTAGCACCAAGTTGTGAATTGGTATTCATTGTGAAGTTATTTCCTATCACAATATCCCCTCCATCATGAGCATAAACATAACTATTTTTCATTAATACTATATCATTACCTAATGAAATATTTTTAAACCCCATAATAGTTACTCCAGTATCAATATTAAATTTTCCTTTTACTTCTTGAAAAAAAGGTCTATAACCCCAATATCTTAATGTTGTGCCCAGTTTTGTTGGTATTGATGATAAGAATGCTATATAAAGTTGAAAAAATAACTTTTTAAATTTATTGATAACTTTCAATTAACTCATCCTTTTTAACCATATCCATAATCCTCTCTAAAATTTCTATATCCACTATTATCTCTTTAATACCTCGCTATCTCTTATAAACTCAAATTTATCAATACAATATTTATAAAAAATATCATAAAAAAATAAAAGTTTATAAGTAATGTCATAAATAAGATTGATACTATCTACTACTTCATCTTGATTGAAACTATACTCATGAGCTATCTCATTTCTATCTTTTCTCAACTTCAACCATTCATTTTTATCTACAATTCCTAATTCTTCTAATCTATTGAGTCTGTCTATAAATGGTTTACTTTTTACCTCTTCTCCCATTAGCTCAAGCAATGCTGGGAAAAGTTTATCTCCCATAGTATCCTGTAGCTTAGAAAATCTAAATATAAGCTGATCTATATAGCTAATATAATCATCATTAAGATTGTTATACTTTTGAATATTAAGTGGTATAATTGAATCCAGTTTCTTTTTTGCTAAAAGTAACCTTTTTTTATGCTGATTACATTCATGGAGTTTTTCTATAAATGTAGCTTTTAGATCTCTCATAGTTCTATCCCTGTTCTTAAAGCCTCTTTTTCTATAAGTCTATTTAAATCTTTTGCAATTACTACATCAATTTTTTGCTCACCTATGTACTCATCTAATTTTACTAAAAAATCAATCTTCTTTTTTCTTAACTCATCTTGATTTCTTGGAATAATATACAAGTCAATATCCCCACCTCTTTTTGTATCATCTACACGACTTCCAAAAAGATAAATTTTACCATCTTTAAAAGTTTCAAAAAAAGCTTTTTTTATTAAGTTTACTTCATCATCAGTGAGTCTCATCTATTTATACCTTAACTTATATATAGTTCTCAAACAACTCATCATCTTTCATAATCTCCACAACTTTATCCAAATCTTCCTTTGTATCAACAGCTTTTGTTTCATACTCTGTGTCTATCATTTTAACTTTGCCCCCATTTTCAAGAATTCTCATCATATCAACTGATTCTATTATCTCTAAAGGTGTTGGTTCCATTTCATTGTACTCTAGTAAAAAATCTCTAGTAAATGGTATGACACACACTTGTTTTTTCATAGGAACATCCAAAACACCTTTTTTTCTACTTGGTATTGGTTCTCTTGAAAAATAAAGGGCATGATTATTCTTATCCATAACAACTTTTACTTCATTTGGATCTTCAAACTCTTCAACCGTGTTTAAATCGGCTACTAAGTTTGTAATTTTTATGCTTGTATCTTGAAGCATAGGTTCTACTGCTTCATCTATCATCTGAGGAAATGTCAAAGGCTCATCACCCTGCACCATTATCATGATGTCAACTTTGATATTTTCATCTTGTTCTATTTTAAGCATAGCCTCCGCACACCTGTCACTGCATCTCTCATGGCAATCACTTGTCATAACAGCTTTTCCGCCTATGGATTCTACATAATTATAAATTTCTTCATCACATGTAGCTACATACACTTCACTCAAAAGTTTAGACATTTTTACCCTTTTGTAAACATGTCCTATCATTGGCATTCCAAGTATATCTGCCATCGGTTTACCTGGAAACCTACTTGAGCCCATTCTTGCTGGAATTATCGAAATGATATTCATGATTTTAATCCTTTTTTAATTGTTTCCATCCCTTTTATAGCCAAATCTCGCATAAAAAAGTAATCTATCCCGTAAGCTAAGAATGTACAACCTTGTTCTATCTTCTCTTGTAATTTTGATGGGTCTGTATCTACTACATGAAAACCTGAGGGGATATTGTTTTTTTTGCAACTATCGAGTACAGTTTGCACAGCATCCTTTACATCATCTCGTTCAAACTCTCCAGGATGACCTATACTACCGCTTAAGTCATACGGACCTATAATAGTACCATCTATTCCTTCTACACTTATAATTTCATTTATATTATTTATTG
This sequence comes from Sulfurimonas sp. ST-27, assembly GCF_048081595.1. Lineage (GTDB taxonomy): Bacteria > Campylobacterota > Campylobacteria > Campylobacterales > Sulfurimonadaceae > Sulfurimonas > Sulfurimonas hydrogeniphila. Next base: position 797,553 of record NZ_CP182226.1, on the reverse strand, counting down.
CATCTATATGCTCTATTTGAGCTATGATTACAAGCTCTTCTTCCACCCATTTTTTATATTCTTCAAAACCTGTTCCATATTTAGAAGCTCTGTATAGTCCAACACCTCTTTTGCCTATTGGTGGGTACTTTGCAAACTCTACTGCCTGCAGCGCATCTTCTTTTGAATTTACCATGGGCACTATGATGCCATCAGCTCCCATATCTAAAACTTTTTTTATGATTACTTCTTCATTTTTACTTACTCTTACAAGTGCTTTTATTCCACTTGATTGAATGGTCGCTATTAAATCTTGAATTGTTTTTAAGTCTATTGAAGTATGCTCTGTATCTACTACAAGCCATTCAAAACCAGCCAAAGCCATAACTTCAACACTCATAGTATCGCCTATCATTATCCAACTACCAATAGTTAACTCATTGTTTTTTAGTTTATTTTTTAGTGACATTTTTTAACCTTAAAAAAAGTGTATTTATCTCATCTCTATCAGTTGCAAAAACTTTTGGAAATATATATGCTCCTATTATAACAAAACCTGTATATAGTGTACTTGATGTCAAAAAATTTATCAGAGGAGAGGTAAAACTAAAAACATGACTTGATATATAAGCGATGACTACAAAAAACACTATGGAATAAATTTGATGATATACAAATGACTTCATCTTAAAGTTTAAAAATTTAGCATTAAAATAAAGTTGAATATTTACACCAATTAGTTGAAGAATAAGTATTTTAACGGCAAGTCCTATAGCCCCAAAATCTAAAATATATATCAGTCCAAAAGATATAAACATCCCTAGTGGCTGTGTAAATAAAGATATATTGCGCATAAGTTTCGTCTTCCCAGTAGCATAAAATACACTTCCACTAAGCTGTCCATAAGTTTGATGAATAGGGTACAATGCCATTATCATTAAAACCGGATAAGCATTTTGAAATTTTTCATCTGTAAATATTGCCAATACATTTTCACTCTGTATAGAAATAAATACCGCAAAATATGCAGCTATACTATAAAGCATAGGTATATATCTATAAAAAAGTTTTCTCATATTTTCTAAATCTTTTTTCTCATAAGATTTACTAAATTCTCTAGTGATGATAGGTGTCATAGCAGAGGTAAATAAAAAACACATAGCTGCTAAACTATAAGCAAGACCATAAAACCCGGTTTGTTCACTTCCAGCTATTTTTTGAAGTAGCCAAATGTCAAAAAAACCGGCAATTAGTCCTACTATGCTGTATATCACAAGAGGATGACAATATTCTATAAACTCTTTTGAGAGATTTAGAATTGAAAATTTAAGACTAAAAACATTTTCAAATATCCTTTTTTTAACAAACAGCCAAGAAATTATCAATAAAAAAGATACTAATGCAATATATTGAAAATAAAAATATTTATGCAAATCAAAAACAGTAACATAAACAAAATACAAAAGCAACAAAAGAGATGCTATTTTATGCCCTATTTTTATAAGTTCCACTGATACAGTCAATGCATAGGCATCTGATATTTTAATGAATATTTGAGTAAACCATGAAAGAAAACCAAACAGTAAACCCATAAAAATATATTCACTTGGTATATTTGGCAAAAGTTTTTCACTGTAACCCAAGCTTTTAACACCATATACAAAAAGTAATACTATAAACAATACTGCAATAGAATATAAGAAATAAAATGAGATAAGCTCTTTTCTAGTATGCTTAGCTGAGAGTTTTGTAAAAAAAGCGATAGAACTTCCCATATCTAAAAAACCAATCGCTTTCATAAAAAAATCTTGAAGATATACAAACTGCCCGTAAGCAACAGGACCTAATGCTTTTGGTACAATAGCTACTAAAATAGCACCTATAATACCACTTATAATATTTGCAAAGAGTTTAATGCTGTATCGTTTTTTTAGGCTATGTTCTTGCATTTAGTTCTTTCTCTAATATTTCTGTAACTAACTTTTTGGTATCACATTTTTTTGAAGAGTAATACTCTATAATGTCATCATATCGTTTTCTATTTTTTGTTATATTTTCAATATTTCTAACTTTTTCTTCCAAATCATCAACAGTATCAACTAAAATGAACATTTTTTTCATATCTTCTAGTGTCTCTTCTGGTAAGCAGAGAGGTGGTCCACTAAACAAGATTATATCTCTTTTATAGTGCAATTCTCTATTTATAAACTCTGACGAAAAATAGTCACTAATTATGTATTTACTTTTCGGAATTAAATTTTGAATTGGAATACTAAATTCTATAGTCACATTTGGATAATTCTGACTTAATTCTAAAAATGGTATATATAACATTGTCTCCAGCATAATACCTGGCTGTATTTTGATACATATATTTTTATCTTTCAATTTTACACCAAAAAGCTCTATTATTTTTTTATGTCTTGTGTATATATTATTTGTATCCGTTGAAACTAAATGAGAAAAATTATTTATTAACACTCCTGTATATGAATAACCGGTACAATATGTAATATATAAAAAATCAAACTTTTTTTTCTTTTCTTTTATTGAATAGTTAAAATTTATACTACCTACAGATTCAATTTTTTTAGCTCCTCTATTCTGAAATAATTCTTTAGTAAAGTCATTAAATACAAAGTTTATATCAGCAGGATATATTTCATTGTATTTTAAAAAAATATTTTCCTGTAAATAACTGCCATGTTGCATAAATATATTTGGAATTGAATTTTTTTTATTTATAAGTATTTGTCGATAGTTTTGCATCCTGGATAAAAAAGAAAAAGGTTTTATAATTATATATTTTTCATCATATTTGGTTAGATGAATAGTAATATCTTCTAATAATTTCATATATTGATTTTTAAATAGACTGTTTTTTTTATCTATTATAGTTTTATTTACTCTTCCTATGAAATCAAAAATTTGCTTTTTTTCAATACTCTCTTTTCTCGTTACCGGATTCAAATCATTATAGACATCTAAAAAATGTATCATATCATATGGTAAGCTTGTATCTTTTCTTAAAATATATTTATTTATAATATTTTCAAATATATCTTTTTTATATTTTAAAGTATTAAAAATATTTTGTAGTTTATTCTTTTTATAAAAACTTGCATCTTTATTTTTTATGTTTATAATTTTATCCACATATTGATTATCAAATAAACAACTTTTATATAAAAAACAATTCTCTTCTCTTTTTATACCATCTACATCTGTAAGATAAAAAATTTGTCTATTTTCTTTTTTGGCTAATTTTAAATAACTTTTGAGCTGATTAAAATATTTTTCAAAAGTTATCAAAAAAGCAAAATCTCTAAATAAAAAACTCAATTCTTTAAAGTCACTAAAAATTTCTTCAAACTCTTTATATTCTTTAAATACATTTTTATGAAATTCTTCAATCTTTACTATATCATGAAAAGTAATAAATTTTTTCTTAGCTTGATTCAATAAAAAGCTAGAATAAGGGGTCAATGATAATATATTTGCATTAATATCTTTCAGATAATTACTTAAATCAAAACTATTTTGTTTAAATCTCATATCAACAATATATAAATATTTATCTTTCAAATCTATCCCCAACCTTGTAGTCTTTATCAGATATTTCACCCAAAACATCTTTCAAATACTTAGGATGTATTCCATATCCTGGTCTTACACTTCTTACATTTTCTTCATTAAATTTTTCACCTTTTTTTATATTTTTAGCCACATAAAGACTTCGTGCAAATTGACGAGATTTTTTCTTTTTTTCATTCATACTATAGTCAACTTTTCCAAGCAATTTCTCAGTATCTCTTATAGCTTTTACCATATCACTAAATTCTTGTTTATCAAGACTAAAATCAGCATCAGCTCCACCTATGCTTTTATCTAGTATAAAGTGTTTTTCAATCACTTTCGCACCAAGAGTAACCGCTGCTATAGGAGCAGTTAAACCTAAAGTATGGTCACTAAAACCACTAATAACTCCAAAAGTTTGTGCTAAGTTTGGTACCATTTGCAAGTTTGCATCTTCTAATGGCGCTGGGTAAGCTGAAGTACATTTTAATAAAACTATATCATCATTTCCCACACCCCTACAGATATCTACTGCATCCTGTATTTCATCTATTGTAGCAATTCCAGTTGATATGATAATAGGTTTACCTTTACTTGCAGTGTATCGAATAAGTTCGTAATCTGTTATCTCAAAAGAAGCTATCTTATATGCTGATGGATGAAACTGTTCTAAAAAATCAACAGCACTTTTATCAAATGGAGATGAAAAAATATCTATACCAATGCTTCTAGCATACTTAAATAGCTCTTTATGCCATTCCCAAGGGGTATATGCCCATTTATAAAGTTCATACAAACTTTTTCCATCCCAAAGAGTACCGCCTTTTACTATAAAATCATCTTTTTTACAATCAATTGTCATTGTATCAGCTGTATATGTTTGAAGCTTTATAGCATCTGCTCCTATCTCTTTAGCTGCTTTTATAGTATCTTTTGCAATCTCAATATCTCCGTTATGGTTTGCGCTCAACTCTGCTATGATATAAGTTCTATCTTTTGTTAAATCAAAATTACCTATTTTCATTATCTGCCTTTTCAATTTTTAGGATATACTTTTGACCATTTTTATAAAAAAATGCCGGATATTCTTCATTGTCAACGATTCTTAATAGGTTAAATTGTTCATTAATTGTTTTCTGTATATCCAGCTCACTGTCTTTTGTACTTCGCTTAGGGTAAAAACTTTCCTCACCTTTTTGTGCTTTAGGATGTTTATATATTTCATAATTATTTATAAATTCTAAACACATATCTATTGTAAAAAGAGCCTGCTTCTCCCTTAACTCATGATTTAATTCATCACCATCTAAATGAAGAGTTTTTTTCATATAAATATCGCCATCATCAACACCATTAGATGCCTCAAACATAGAAAATACTATATCATTTTTACCTTCTAAAATCTGCCAAAACATAGGTGCCCAACCTTTACCTTTTGGTAAATCACTTTCATGAACAACAATATTATGTCGATGTTTTTCAAGATACTCTTTTCCAATGATTTTATGATATCCTAAGATAAAAATAATCTCGAAATTATTGTCAATTATTTGATGTTCGAAGAATAATGTTGCATTTTTAACTTGATTAACCAATTGTTTAGCAAAGGGGACGAACCATTGATTTTTTGATGTTAAAATTGCTATATTCATTTTAAAACCCTCACACTTTTAAATGCTTCAACATAACGTTTTCCAACTCTCATACTTTGATAATTTGCATTGAGTTTTATTCCTTCTAAACTTCTTGGATGAGGATAGTCGCATAATTCCGATTTATACTCTTTCATGGCATCAAGTTTTAACTGTAATGTATCACTTACATCCCAAAATGTATCTGGAGAAAATGAAAGTGGATAGTTCCACTCTGTAGATGAAAGAATTTCAAAGCTATATATTTCTCTCACACATTCATCTTCCATCGGTCTCGTGGCTGTTATTACAGCTCTATAAGTAATTTGATGATCAATATTCAAATCATTTTCATAGTGTGTGAATATTATGTCTGGACTCACTTCATCTTTTACTTTTAATATGACCTTTACAATATCAAGTAAATCAACACTATCAAACCTATTATCTGGAAAAGCTTCTACAAAAACTTTTTTAATCCCTATTATTGCATTGGCTTTTTGTATTTCAATATTTAATAACTCTATTTCGTCTTTTTTATTTTCTACTACTCTGTTATCATCTCTACTCGTTTTTCCCTCACCTAATATAAGGGTATAAGCTTCATAGCCTTCTTTTATAAGTCTTGCGACTGTTGCAAAACAACCAAGAACTTCATCATCAGGATGAGCTGCTACTATTAAAATCTTTTTACTCATTTTCTATTACCTCAAATCTTCCAACTAATTTATTTTCTTTCATATGCACTTCACTGAATTCTATTTTTAGGTTATCAAGCAATACATAAGCTTTAGGATAGCCTTCAGCATCCAGCATACGGATAAAATCATACATCTTGTTTAAATCTTTTTTTTCTAAAATTTGAATATTACTCTCCGATGGTTTTCTTCTTCGAAACTCTGTTATTTCACCTTGTTGCTTTTGGGGTATTATGTTGTTTTCCAAGAGAGTAGGTATCATTTTTGTAAAAATTATATTTGAAAGTCTTATAAAGTTTTCTTCTGCACTACCCAAGGCAAGATTAAAATTTTCTTTTAAATATATATCACCACTATCTATCTTCTCATTTACTTTTAAAGCTGAAATCTTTGTATCATAAATTTCTCTCATAATCAGATTTTGAAAAGGGCTACCTCCTCTACCAAAAGGTAAATCTGTCATATGAAACACTACACATTCAAAATTTTGATAAATTTCTTTGGGGATTATCCATGACCAATGTGGAAAGAAAATATACTGTGGATTAATTTTTTGAACTTGTTCTAAGATTAATTCAGATTTATCCGTTATAAGATAAAAATTAAACTTCTTTTGATACTCTTGTTTTAATCTAAAATAATTAGCAATATTCCATTCTTTAATAGTTACTATTATAATATTTGGCATAGTATCTCTCTTAATTTATATAGTTCTGATCTATCTACAACACGATAGCCATTTTTATCTAAATAGTCATACATATCTTTTTGATTATCAGCTGTTTTAACAGCTATAAAATCCAAATCCATATATAAAACTTCATGCACTACAACACTTGGCGAAATAATGGCAAAATCACTTTTTTTCATCAACTGTGCAATATTATTTGAATCTATATGTAATTTTATCCAATTCTTAGTATATACATACTTTTTTAAACGATCCAAGTTTTTATTTGAAGATGTTGTTACTAGATTGATCCTAATATTCTCAAAACTCTCAAAGTTTTTCAATATATCAATATTTACATTGCTATGATCAGCTCCACCCATGGCTATGAAAAAAGTAAATTTTTCATTTCTTAAATAGGTTTTTTTTTGTTCTTTTTTAAATTCATCACGAATCAGTGTATATTTGCTACCACATCTAAGCTCACAGTTTTGTGGCACCAAGCCTTTATACTTTTTTTCATCCGCACTAATATTATGATTTAAAAGTATATCACAATAGTGTTTTTCATAGGTATCATCAAGTACCATCAGCTTGATATTTGGATTATACTTTTTTAATTTTTTTTCAAATTCAAAATCGATCTCATAATGATCTATCACTACCATCTCTACATGTAAAGAGTTCACAAGCTTATTAAACTCTTCAAAGTCATTTGAGTTTAGTATCTCAACTCTATATTCAGAATCAATTATTTTTTGGTTTATATTACCTTCTAAATTTTGTATAGCAAAAGTGATATCTGCACCTTTAAATTGCTTTGCTAAAACAAGGTCTCGCATAATATGACCTATCCCTATAATTGATGATGAATCTGCTCGAAAAAGAATTTTTTTATTATTTTTCATCTTTTTCCTTCATTAAAATCTTGCTGTATGACTTTGTACATAAGTTCGGCTCTTTTCCAATCTTCTAAAGTATCTATATCTTGCACTAAGTATCTAGGCAACAATATGGGAATAGAATCTTTACCAAACATAACTTCATCAGACTTTTCACCTAACTTTTTCCAGTAAAACTGACCTGCATCTTGATACGCCTCTTCTAAATCTTGACTGCGTGTCATATAGTATTCAGGATAAAACATTTTACATCTGCCATCCTCAGTCAATTTAAAAGTTCTTTGAATAGGGAAAGGCATGGAGGTAGCACTAAAAGCATTGATAGCATCCGAATCTTTTAGTCTTTCAAATCCCTCTACAAGATATTCTTTTTGTAAAAGTGGAGCAGTCGCATAAATAGTACATACATATTCAAAAATCTCTCCATGGTCTTTTAAATGTTGGACTGAATGTTCCATAACTGCATCAGTACCTGTAAAGTCATCTGCTAGTTCTTTTGGTCTGTTGATAATCTCAGCACCATATCTTTTAGCTACTTTAGCTATCTCTTCATCGTCAGTACTTACTATAATCTTGTCAAACAATTTGGATTCTAAAGCTGTTTGTATAGAGTACGCAATAAGAGGCTTACCAAAAAAATCTTTTATATTTTTTTTCAGTATTCGTTTACTGCCACCTCGTGCCGGGATAATAGCTATTGCATCTTTTTTCATCATCTACTTTAAAACCTCTAGTAAAGTTTCTATAACATACGCTTGTTCATCATCACTCAAAAGCGGATACATTGGAAGAGAAAAACACTCTTCATAGTATCTATCCATAACTGGGGTATTTTCATTTCCATAGCCCAATTTTTCATAGTATGGTTGTTTATTTATTGGTATGTAGTGAAGTTGTAGTCCTATCTGTTTTTCTCGCATTTTGTTAAACAACTCTACTTTAGAGATTTTTAATTGTGTGAAATCTACTTGCACTACATAGAGATGATACGATGACTTGCCATCAAAAGTATAAAGTGATTTGACTATAGAGTCTTTAAAGGCATCATCATATTTTTTTGCTATTGTAAATCTTTTCTTTACAAATTGAGGTAGCTTTTTAAGTTGAGAGACACCTAAAGCACACTGCATATCGGTAATACGGTAGTTAAATCCAAGTTCCCGCATCTCGTATTCCCAAGGTTTCATATCGGGGGTTTTAACCATTCCGTGACCTCGCAATGTAAGCATCTTTTCATAAAGCTCTTTTGAATTTGTAGTAATCGCTCCACCTTCAGCCGTAGTCAAATGCTTCACAGGATGAAAAGAGAAGATAGAAACATCAGAGTTTGTACAACTCCCTGCTTTGATGCCATTATACACGGCTCCAATAGCATGAGCATTGTCTTCTAAAATTCTAATACTATAGGTATCTTTTAGATATTTCAACTTCTCTTGATTGACCATGCGACCTGAAAAGGAAACAGCATATATGGCTTTGATAGAACTGTCTTTTTTAAGCTCCTCTTCACACAGATCCAAATCAATATTCCCGTCTTTTGCAATATCGACAAAAATTGGTTTAGCCCCTGCATACAAAATAGCATTAGAAGTAGCCAAAAATGAGTTTGGTGTAGTTAAAACTTTTTCATCCTTATTTAATAAAACTAATGAAGCCAAATGTAAAGCAGCGGTACCATTAGCAACAGCAATACAATATTTCGCTCCACAATAATTACTAAGAGCCTTTTCAAATACTTTTACTACCGGACCCGTTGTTAAATAGTCTGATTTTAATACATCTACGACAGCATCAATATCATCTTGCTCTATAAATTGTTTACCATAAGAAATAAATTGTTTCATCTTATAAACTTTGTTCCATTGCTAAAAACTCTTTTTTACTTATCCATTGTGTATTGTTTAATGAGTTATACTCAAATCCTATACCTATATCTTTACCTTCCTCACCCAAAGCATTAGCTGTATAATCAACATGATGGTTAAATTGAATTGTTGGAGTAATAACATAATAGGTTTTATATTCGACTACCCTGTCATCAGCTGTTATCATCACCTCATGCATCTTCTCCCCCGGTCGAATACCTATAATCTTATGTGGCAAATTTGGAGCTAAGGCTTTGGCTAAATCAGTCATCTTAATTGAAGGAATTTTAGGAATAAATATCTCTCCTCCATGCATTCTCTCAAAATTATTTAAAACAAACTGTACACCATCTTTAAGGGTAATTAAAAATCTTGTCATATCGGCATCGGTTATAGGTAATTCAGATGCACCTGTCTCAATAAGATTTTTAAAAAAAGGAACTACTGAACCCCGACTTCCAACAACATTCCCATAACGAACTACTGCAAATCTTGTTTTTCGTTTTCCTACTATATTATTTGCAGCTATAAAAAGTTTATCAGACGCCAGTTTAGTTGCTCCATAAAGATTAATTGGACTCGATGCCTTATCCGTAGAAAGTGCTATTACTTTTTCAACCTCATTTTTAATAGCAGCATTTATCACATTTTGAGCACCATCAATATTTGTTTTAATACACTCTGTTGGATTATATTCAGCTGCAGGAACATGCTTTAAAGCAGCCGCATGAATAACATAATCAACACCATCCATAGCATATTCAACACGCTGTGCATCGCGAACATCCCCTATAAAATACCTCATGCAATCATCATTAAAAGATTGTGCCATTTCATACTGTTTTAATTCATCACGACTAAAAATAATTATTTTGTTAGGTTTGTACTTTGCAAGTATCATTTCTGTATACTTTTTCCCGAAACTACCTGTTCCGCCTGTGATTAATATATTTTTATTGTTAAACATTTTGTTCCTTTGTTCTCATAATATTAAATTACATATTTGTATAGTTTACTAAGAGTTTTTCGTATTTTTTATAAGAGCAGTACTCAGTATATCTAAAATTTGAATTGTAGTAAAAAATTTATTTCTTATTATCTTAAAAGGTGAAAAATTTTCTGTTAGTATTACATAATCTGTTTTTTCTATTGCTATTGTCATAGACTGTTTCCAACTCTCTTTGCAGTTCTTCATACTCAGCTTTTTTTCTGGCGATAAACTTTTTTGTAAGATCTATTTTGGTTTTTATGCCATCTTCTGTCAAGAGGTATTTGTACTGGTTTTTATGTTTGTTAGCGAAAAAGTTTTCGGCTTTTACCAAGCCTTTTTCTATGAGGGCTTTAAGAACATAGTTTACTTTTCCTACACTGTATCCCAATTCATCAGCCAAAGATTTTTGACTTCTTGAGCTTTCTATCTTTCTAAGTACATTCAGTATCAATTCATCATTTTGCAATACGGTATTCCTAAAATTCAATTTTTGAATTATAATCTTTTTTTACTTATATAGTTATAAAATGTTCTCTTTCATTTCAATTTTTCTGGAATCTGTACTTTCTATGCTAAAACAAACTACAGAAAAAAACTAAATTTTTTTCTGTAGTGCCGACTGTTGTTTTTGTCATGCCACTCCCAGCCCACCCTAAAGGATGGGTTCCAAAAACAATAGCTTCCCGGAATCGGTACTTCAGTGCCGACTAACAATTCCAGGTTACAAAAATACCCATTACTATTAAAAGCACACACAATATTCTGACAATTAACAATAAAATTAGCTAAATAATATTTTTTTATGTACACTGTATTCAAATCAAAAAAAGGATTTCCATGAAATTTTTAGCTATATTAGCCATAAGTACTACACTGCTTTTTAGTGCAGTAGATATAAACAATGCAAATAAATCAGAGTTGACAACACTAAGCGGCATCGGTGCGAAAAAAGCTGAAGCAGTTTTAGCCTACAGAACAAATCACTGTTTTAAAAATGTAGATGATTTAACAGCAGTCAAAGGTATAAGTACTAAAACTGTAGAAAAGAACAGAGCTAATTTAACAGTCGGAAAGTGTAAAAAATAACTTAATTCCGCCAATTCTTATATTAAGAATATTGGCTAATAAACCATACAGTCTCAGCTGTTTGAACTTTTTTGCCACTCTCGCCCGCACTAAAAGCACGGGTTCCCAAATACTGTGGAATCAGTACTTTAGTGCCGACTATTTCCAAATTTTACTAAAATCAAACGGCAGTTCTTTGTTGCATTCATCAATTTTAAATGTCACAATCCCATCGCTAATATCACACATTTTTATATATTTGCCATTTTGAAGCTGGTACACTTTTGCATTTTCTTCTTGAGGATCAACCATGATGTAGTAGTTCACCCCCTCTTTTTCATACAAATCATATTTTACGCCTCTGTCTTTTTTGGCAGTTGCCTTGGACAATACTTCAAAAATAATTTTTGGCGCCTGTGTAATATAAGCATCATTTTTGGGTTCATGGCATATCACACTGTTGTCTGGCTGAACAACAGTATCTTCTGCAATTTTCCAATCAACAGGAAGCAAAACCTGACATTTTGGACAGTCTTGAAAAATACTTTTCAATTCCCATCCAATATTATTACTTATTTTCTGATGTTTAATCATAGGAGCAGGAGACATAGCGTACGGATACCCAGCTATCAGTTCCCACTTTCCATCCCATAATTTATAATCATCATACGTATATCGTGGTATTTCTTCTACTTTTAAAGCACCCATAATAAATCCTTGTAAAATTATTGTTCATTATAACAAAGTTTTACTTTTTATTTGAATGAGATATTGATAATATTTATTTTGTAATGATGTTCATGAGGTGGTGGCCTGTCTCGGAATCGAACCAAGGACACAGTGATTTTCAGTCACTTGCTCTACCGACTGAGCTAACAGGCCTTTGTGAAAGAGTTGGAATTATAGTCATACTTAACTGAATAGTTGCTTAGTATGAAGCTCTTCAGCCGTTTTTTTCTTTTTTCTTTGTCCCAACAGCTTTTGTATAGTTTTTTTAAAACAATATTTTTGTATTTATCCAGATCTTTTGTAAATACACACTGGCATTATCTTCTACATATTTACCGTTGCTTACCAACTTTCTTGCTACTATCTCAACCTACCCTGCAGGATGTGACATTCGGAATCGCTACTTTCTATATTAAAGCATGACTTGTGAGAAAAAAACTTGATGTTTTCTTGGAACCTAGGTTTTAGTCTTGAAAGACACAAAGCCCGCACTGAAGTACGGGTTCCGAAAAAGCCGCTTAACTTAATGGCATTGCCCTAAAGGATAGGTTCCGAAAAACTGCACATCTCTCGGAATCGGTACTTCAGTGCCGACTATTTCCAAATCTTGCTAAAATCAAACGGCTGTTCTTTGTTGCATGCATCTATTTTAAATACTACAACCCAGTCACTTACATCACACATTTTTATATATTTGTTATTTTGAAGCTTATACACTTTTGCATTTTTTTCCTGCAGGTCAACTGTGATGTAGTATTTTATGCCTCTGTCTTTTTTGTTGCTCTAAAATTTTTCCATCTAACTCATACTGAATTAAAAGCCTTTTTTCTTCACTATTACATGTAAGCAGCAGTTTTTTGAGCACTTTTATTCTGTATACATCCATATTTTTTCGAAATCCGAGTTGTGCATCATGCCCGGCATATTTTATAATAAGTGTTTCATCTATAAGCCCTATTTTATGCTTACATGTAATACGAAGCCACAGGTCATAATCTTCACAGACTTCTAAATGCTCATCAAAAAGTCCTACTGTTTCGAGTAAACTTTTCTGAAGTATTACGGATGACGGAGCAATATTACAATATGACAGATTTTCTAAAAAAGCATCTTTTCCTATTTTTCTATATTTTTTAGGTATTTTTACCGTAATTCCGTTTCTCACCCATTTTTCGTGCGTATAACTCATTAAAATATCCAGATTATGTGTATGAAAATCTACTTGTTTTTGCAGCTTTTGAGGGCAGAATTCATCATCTGAGTCCAAAAAAGCTATCCATTCGCTTTTGGCGATTTCTATACCTTTGTTCCGGGCAGCAGAAACTCCACTGTTTTTTTGGTAAATGTATATAATGTTTGGAAAATCATTTTGTATGTTACATGTAGTATCGGTAGAACCGTCATCTATCACTATAATTTCTTTTGGTGTGTATGTTTGAGCGAGTACTGATTTTATGGCTCTTTTTAAAAGTTTGTATCGGTTATATGTTGGAATGATTACCGATATGTCCATTTTTCACTCTCCTGCCACTCTCGCCCGCACTGAAGTACGGGTTCCCAAATAACTGCATATTCTTCGGAATCGGTACTTTAGTGCCGACTGTTGTTTCTGTCGTGCCACTCTCAGCCCACCCTAAAGGATGGGTTCCAAAAACAATAGCTTCCCGGAATCGGTATTTTACTCTCCTGCCACTCCCGCTCGCACTGAAGTATGGGTTCCGAAATAACTGCATATTCTTCGGAATCGGTATTTTAGTGCCGACCAGTTTACCAGACCTTTATCTCATTATACACACTGTCACGCTCAACAGGAATAAAGCCAGAATTTGTTATCAATCCCGTAAATTCTTTCACATCCACCCCATTGGCACTCGCGGCTCCTGCTGCAGAGTTGATGGACTCTTTTTCTATCGTTCCATCCAAATCATTTGCCCCGAATTCCTGTGCGACAAGTGCAAGATTCACAGTCGATGTCACCCAGTACGCTTTTAAATTCGGCACATTGTCAAGAACCAGCCTTGCAATGGCATAGGTTTTGAGTATTTCATTTGCCGTAATCGGTTTGTCAATATTAAGGTAATTATTTTCTGTCTGATAGACAAGCGGTATAAAAGCGTTAAACCCACCCGTTATATCTTGCAACTCACGAATTCGCATCATATGATCTATACGGTTTGCACGAGATTCTACATGTCCAAAAAGCATAGTAACATTAGATTTTTTCCCGCGTTCATGCCATTTACGATGAATTTCAAACCACTGATCTGATGTCACTTTGCCTTTACAGATGTAATCTCTGACCTTTTCATCAAAAATCTCCGCTCCCCCGCCGGGCATAGAATCTACACCGTTTTCTACCATCAAATCAAGCACTTCATCATATGTAAGTCCATGATGACGAGACAAGAAGTCCACTTCTGCAGCAGTCAATGCCTTTACATGTAAGGCTGGATACTTCTCTTTGATTTTTTTAAAAATACCCAAATACCAATCGAGCGTTACATTAGGATTATGGGCAGAAACTATGTGAACCTCTTTTGCATCATGTGCCACTATGTTGTCGACTATATTCATAATTTCTTCATGGCTCATTGTATACTGGTTAGGATTTTTGCGTGTTGCCGAATAGGCGCAAAATTTACAAACATCTGCACAGACGTTTGTAGGGTTTATATGCCGGTTAATATTAAAATATGTCTTTTTACCATGTAATTCCTGACGCTTTGCATCGGCAAGTTCACCAAGTTCAAAAAGGTCTCTTTCATAAAGTTTTATTGCATCTTCAAAATTTATTCTGTTATTCATTCTTTTACCTGTTTTTTTAGCGCTTGCAGCCCACTCCAAGAATGGCTCCGGAATCGGTACTTCAGTGCCGACTGTTTGAACTTTCTTGCCACTCTCGCCCGCACTGAAGTACGGGTTCCAAAAGGCAGAAACTTCTCGGAATCGGTACTTCAGTGCCGACTTTACTTCTTTAAAGTCCGGGGGCTTTCCACATTGAAGTCGTGATATTATCATCAACTAGCTTTAATTGCACTTCATACGCCTTTTGCCATCTTTCTTTTAACTTTGCATAAACTTCTTTATTCTTCTCGTTGGGCATATATTTTTTATCCCAGACCACCAACTCTTTTGCCGCTTCTGCTAAACTTTTATAAACACCGACGCCTACACCTGCTGCCATTGCCGCACCAAGTGCGGTTGCCTCGGTCACTTTTGGAATCTTCACCACACAGCCCGTTACATCCGCTAGAATCTGTGCCCACAGTTTTCCTTTGCTTGCCCCGCCTGCAAAGACAATCTCTTTTATTTTTATACCGCTGAATACCTCTATATTTTGCAAATTAATGCTTGAAACAATGGCAGCATTTTCCTCCAAACTCCGAAACATTGAGATATGATTATATTTCTCGGCGTCAAGTCCGAGATTTAAAAAACTCGGCGCGGCATGGTACCACTTGCCGTATTTCATCACATCTGAAAATATCGGTAAAATATCATAAGAACCTGCAGGAATTTTCTGTGCTTTTTCTTCTAAAACTTCATAAACATCTTTACCACACAAACTTGCCTCTTCTTTTTCCGTCTGACAAAAAGCGTCGCGAAACCAGCGCATAACAAGCCCAGAAAAAAATGTTATGCCCTCCGCCTGAGAAAGCCCTTCTGTAACATGCGGATTGACACGTATACCCATATCTTTTGGCGGTTTGACACTGCTTGGAATATTGACCACCTGTTGCCAAAAACTTCCACCCAAAACTGCCACATCACCCTCTTTGACAACCCCGAGTCCGGCAGAACCAAGCTGCACATCTCCTCCGCCCATCACAACTTTCGTCAAGGGGCTCAATCCTGTTTCATCTGCAACTTTTTCACTTACATTGCCAAGAATCGTTCCCGTTTCCAGCACAGGAGGAAACATCTCCTCTTTTATACCGACTTTTAGTGCCATCTCTTTTTCCCAGCTGCGCGAAGCAAGAGAAAAAATTCCTGTAGTGCCGCCGTTACTTGGGTCAACGGCTATTACTCCGCTCAAACGTGCCAAAATCCAATCACCTATCATAGAAATATTTGCCACTTTTTCATAGATTTTTGGTCTCTTGTTTTTAAGCCACAGTAAACGGGGCAAAGCACCTAGAGCAAAGGTCTGTCCGCTTTTTTGGTAAAAATCTTCTTCGATTTCCGGAAATTTTTCTTTTAAATATTTTACTTCTTTTGAAGCACGGGCATCAACATTGGCAACGCCCCAGAGTTCCTTGCCATTTTTATCATACAGGACAATTCCCTCACGCATACTTGTAGCACTGAGTGCCAAAATATCTGCAGGATTAATCTTTGATTTTGCAATGACATTTTTGATACAATTACATGTAAGCAGCCAGTTCTTTTCAAAATCAAAAGCCATGGAGTTTGCTACACCTGCTTCTTCGAGGTGTGTCCACTCTTTTTGCTCTGCGGCAATTTGCTTCCCCTGCGTATCAAAAAGTACAGCACGAATACTTCCTGTACCTGCATCTATTGCTAAAAGATATGCCATATTTTTCCTTTTCATTAACTTTCCTACCACGCTTGCCCGCACTGAAGTACGGGTTCCAAAATGCAGTGTCTCCTCGGAATCGGTACTTCAGTGCCGACTCTTTGAACTTTTTTGCTACTCCCGCCCACCCTAAAGGATGGGTTCCAGAATGCAGTGACTCCCGGAATCGGTACTTCAGTGCCGACTTTTGTTACTCATATTTACTAAAAACCCGTTCATCTGTTCTTATAAGTTTGTCATAATACCCGTCTGCCCAAAATTTTCCTGATTTTTGCAAAAGTTTATTGAGTGCAACCGCACTTTTACCTTTGATATATTGCATAATTTTACCTAAATCCTCATTTTGCTTGAATAATAAATGAATATGATTTGGCATAACTGCCATCATTTCCACATCATAAAGTTTTTCGTCTTCTTCTAAAATTACATCTACAAAGACATCAATAGCTTCATCAAACAGATAGGCACCATTTTTTGACATGTCCAAATAACTGTCTATTTGAAACTGTTTTATATGTTCTTTTTCATCATTTGCCAGAATTTTTTCTACATAAGCATCTACGCTGTCTTGTGTACGAAAGGTAACAAACTGGTAATGTTCTTGCAGGCTGATATGATGCAGTTGTGTGTGGTTCATTTTTTATTGTAAAGCCCTCTTTAAATTTTTACTCAGTTTAGCCCGCACTGAAGTACGGGTTCCGGGATAAATTACGCTTTCGTGCCGCCTTTGTTACTTTTTCAGTTTCGCCTGTTCCAGTTCCCAGTACTCCATCGCAAAGCTCTCTTTTTCACTGATGCTTTGGTAGCCGCCTAACTTGTCTGCCCGCAATACTGCCAACATGGTATGGTTAACTATATCATTGATTATTGCCGCTTCTTTTCTGTCTTTTCCAAAAGAGATGACTGCAAGATTTTTTATAATCATATAATTGGGTGCAGGATTCAGCATCACCTCATCAGTGGCATATTTTTCAAAATAGGTTTTATACTCTTGCATATATTTTTCTACTGCTGCTTCCAAATTTGTATCTTCCATCACAAGCGGTACTCTTTTTGTGCGTATGATATGCTCAGGAGTCAAGACACCGCGTGATGCAAACTCTTTTAAATTCGGCTGTGACGCATAATATGCTGCCAAAGGCGACTGATTGATATTGATAGAGACTTCATAGCCTTTCGCGGCAGAAAGTACCTTTGTTATTTTCCCGATATCACAGTCACTGTGAACATAATTATGTTCAATATGCACAACGGCCTGTTCGTCCAAAAAATTTTCTGCTTTTGTGACGGCTTCTATCATTTTGTCATAAGATTTTTTGGCATCATTGTCAAAAGTAAAAATCCCGTGATGATGCAAAATGATGCCGTCTATACTCTCCCAGTCCAAATCTTTTGTCATTTTATAAATTGTATGTGCCAGTTCAAAGCCCGGCATAATATAATCAACAATTAAAAAATTTGGAAAAAGCTTGACAATATGCTCATCCCCGTTCACTGAATTTGAAATCGTTACAATAGCATCCGCATGGGTATGGTCCACAAATTTGTAGGGAATCAGTGCATGCAGTATCGCTTCCACCGAAGGATTCGGCGCAGATTTATCCGTCATCGCCTCTCGTTGCAGGTGTACCATTTCACTGTCACTCAAATGCTCACGTTTTGCCATTTCTAAAAGTACATCCAGTTTCACAGGTGCAAAACCTTCTGCTTCTATGCTTGCCAAGTCCCAGCCACTTCCCTTTACATGTAAGACATCTTCGCCGTTTATTTTGCTTTTGAGTGAGGTATTGCCGCCTCCGTGCAGTACCAGTTCATCATTTTGTCCCAACAGGTTTGAGCTGTATACCCTCAAATCCAAATCACTTTTACATGCAGCCGCTTTTTTTTCATTCCATAAATTGTCCATGATTTAGCCCAACACTTCTAATTCATCTGTGTATTTGTCTTCACAGTATGGCTCGTATGAAGATTTATATACTTTATAATGGGCAGAGGCTTTATGCCCGTCCAAAGCAGCTTCATTTTCCCAGGTCTCAACTGCCATAAATCTTTTTTTATCGTTTTTGTATTGAAATATTTCATAAAAAATACAGCCTTTTTCTGCCTTGCTCGGTGCTACCATTGCAGAGAGAAGTTCTTTCATTTTCTCTTCACAGCCCTCTTTTGCTATGAATGTTACGCTTTTTGTAATTGTCATTTTATTTTCCCTTTTTATTTTTACTGCCGCTCTCAGCCCACCCTAAAGGATGGGTTCCATTAAGTTAAGCGGCTTTTTCGGAACCCGTACTTCAGTGCGGGCTTTGTGTCTTTCAAAACTAAGGCCTAGATTCCGAAAGAATATCGAACTTTTTTTCTTAACCTAACGGCATTGACCCTCCAAAAATAGGTTCCATTGTCGACTATTTTTGCTTTTTTAAATTTTAAAGATAAATTATAGCAAAAATTAAATATAATCAATTATGAATTTACTTTTAGAAATAGAAAATGTATTAGAAAAAAAAGGCTCAGACTTTGAGCTGTCCAAACTTTTTAAACAATACATAAAAGAGTATAAAGAGTCCCTGCCGGAACTTTTTACAAAAAACCAGGGAAAAGACTTCCTTGTCCGCCATACAAAAAAACTCGACTCCATCATCGAACTGATGTATAAAACTGTCCTGCGTCGAGCCTTTGGCAACTACCTGCCTATGCGCAGTTCCATACCCATAGCCATTATAGCCCTTGGAAGCTATGGCAGAGAACAGCTCTGTGTACACAGTGATATTGACCTCCTCATCGTTTACCAGGATGTTGAAGGGTACAACTCTGAACTCATTATCGAAAAACTGTTTTATCTTGCCCTTGATGCAGGGATGAAACTCGGACACAGAGTCCACGAGGTTGACGACCTCTTTAAAGCAAGCATACAGGATATAACCATTAAAACCTCTTTAATGGAATCCAGGTTTATCACAGGCTCTCCCTTTACCTGGCATGCAACGCAGAGAGAACTTGGCAGAATTCGTCTGCATGAACAAAAAGAGTTTCTCCTTGCCAAAATAGAAGAAGCACAAAAAAGAAGAAAAAAATACCCGACTTCTATGCAACCAAACATAAAAGAGAGTGTTGGAGGCTTACGGGATGCCCACCTCATCTATTGGGTAGCCAAAACAATTTATGGCATTAACAGTATCAAAGAACTCAGCGGTACTGTTTTCAGTGATGAAGAATACAAAGAATTCCGCATAGCCCTTGAACTCCTCTACAGAGTCAGAAGTGCCCTGCACCTCATAGCAAACAAACAAGAAGACAGACTGCTTCTTGAGTATATTCCTCAAGTGAGTAAACTATTAGGCTTCAAAGACCAAAAAAAACTTGCCGCTAAAGTTTTGGAAGCCGGATGGCGTATCAATAACTTCACACAGATTTTTGTAAAAAAAATGGTACGTCCCTATATCTATGATGCCAAACATATAGCATCTTTCAAACGAAACAGGCTCAAAAAAGGTTTTTATCAGTACAATGCAAGGCTTTATGCTTCCTTCAAGCTGCCTCAGCAAAAAATTTCAGATTTACTGCAACTGCTTCTTGACCTGGAAGACAAAGACTACCGTTTTGATGCCGGTTTTTTGCATCAGTTTACTGTTGCAAAAGTTTCCCATCCACTGAGTGAAAAAACCTATTTTCTCATAAAAAAGCTCTTTACAAAAGCCCATATAGCTTCCTTTTTAAAACTTTTTTATGATGCGGGAATCCTTCCAAAAATTTTTCCGAATTTTCGAAAAGTCATGCATCTGCCACAGTTTGACGGCTACCATCACTACCCTGTTGATATTCATTCCATCAAATGTGTCCAAGCCCTGGAAAACATTACAGAGCCTTTTTTGCAAAATCTTTTTGATACACTGAGCGAAGAAGAAAAACTGATTCTCAAAATTGTCGTATTTTTCCATGACAGCGGCAAGGGAAGAAGGCAGGATCACAGTGAAGTCGGCGCAAAACTTGTTGTGCAGTTTGCAAAACATATCCATTTGAATGAAGAACAGACAAAAAGAGCAGTCACTCTTGTTCGGCAGCATATTCTTATGAGCAGTGTAGCCTTCAAAGAAAACATACACAATGAAAAAACACTCTATAAATTTATGTCAAAAGTGGGCGATGCCAAAAACCTTCAACTGCTTTACATCCTCACCTATGCCGATATCAGCGGTGTCGGCGGAGATATCTACAACGCTTTTAATGCAAAACTTTTACATGATTTGTATTTAAGTGCTCTTGAGATTGCCCAAAACACTGGAAGAATTACCGATGCAAAAAAAAGACTGCTCATAGAAGCAAGAGTCAGAAATCTTGACGAGTTTAAAGAACTGCCGAGTCTGTTGCAGAAAAAAGTTTTAACAATAGAATCCAATCTTTTTTTCTTTAAACATGCACCCCAGGACATTATCAGTATTGCCAAAATTGCAAAAGAGACAAAAGAGTACAGTTTTCGAGTCAAAAACATCAACTCTTTGAGTATAGAAATTTATCGTCGTATCCCTTTAAATATCGGTTATCTTCTAGCTACCCTGGCACATCTCAATGTTGCTTCGATGGAGATTTTCACTCTCTTTGACGGCATTAAATATTTTAAAATCGAGTTTATACAAAATGTAGACTCTAATGTACTCGTTGAAATTCAAGACACCATTGACAATGCTTTTGACATGAGTAAAGAGGTCAAACTCAAAAAAATTCACATTAAAAGAGAAGAGATTGCAATTGACTGTGAACACTCAATGACGCATGCCGAACTGACAATTCATACGGCAAACCAGATAGGGCTTTTGGCCTATGTCATGCACAAGTTTGAAGAGCTGCATATCAATATCATCACAGCAAAAATCCACTCAAGCAAATACAAAGTCCGAGACAGTTTTTTAATGGAAAAACAAAACAATATATGTAATAATGTTGAAAAAATCTATGAATTATTATCAGAAAATACAAAATAAAGGGTCTGCATGTGCGGAATTGTCGGATATATAGGAAACAAAAATACAAAAGAAATTTTATTAAACGGCCTCAAAGAGCTGGAATACAGAGGTTATGATTCTGCCGGCATTGCAGTGTTGAGTAATGGAGAATTTTCCAATTTCAAATCCGTAGGCAAACTTGTCAACCTTGAAGAAAAAACAAAAGATTTTGTGACCGACAAATTTGCAGTCGGTATCGGACATACCCGCTGGGCAACACACGGCAAACCAACAGAACTCAACGCCCATCCCCATACCGGAATACACTCTTATGTCGTGCATAACGGCATTATAGAAAACTATGCGGAGTTAAAAAAAGAACTCCTCAAAGAAGGTAGCATTTTTTTAAGCCAGACAGATACCGAAGTGATTGTACATCAATTTGAAAAAAACCTGAAAAATACCAAAAATGCTTTTGAAGCCTTTGAAAAAACAATTTTTGAACTCAAAGGGGCTTATGCAATTCTTTTAGTCACGAAAGAAGAAAAAAATAAAATATTTTTCGCAAAAAACGGTTCTCCCATGCTTGTAGGCATCAACGAAGCAAATGAAAAATATTTTGCATCCTCGGACACACCGCTTATCGGACAGTGTGGTGAAGTCAATTACTTTGAAGACGGTGATTACGGCTATGCGACACCTGATGAGCTTGTTATTTTTGACAAGAACCGTGAAAAAAAAGAACCTCATTTCATACAGCTTACAAACAACAAACTCTCCGCACAAAAAGAGGGATACCGTTTTTTTATGGAAAAGGAGATATATGAACAGAGTTCTGTTGTTGCCGATACGCTTTTAGGACGTTTGAGTGATAATGCAATCATTTTTGATGAACTGGGAAAGGATTTTTTCGAAGGTATCAACGAGATAAAACTATGTGCCTGCGGTACTTCGTACCATTCGGCCCTGACAGCCTCTTACCTGTTTGAACGCTATGCAAAAATAAAAACTTCTGTTGAAGTTGCTTCAGAGTTTCGCTACCGTTCACCTCTCATGAGTGAAGATACACTCTTTGTTGTTATATCACAAAGCGGTGAGACTGCAGATACACTTGAGACACTCAAAATGGCCAAAAAATCGGGATTAAAAACGCTTGTTATATGTAATGTTGACAACTCTTCCATGGTCCGCATTGCCGACAAAACGATACTCACGCGGGCAGGCATTGAAAAAGGAGTGGCTTCAACAAAAGCCTTTGCAACTCAGGTCACGGTTTTTTGGATGCTTGCTTTACATGTAGCACAAAGCAAAAAAACACTCACCAAAGCTGCAATGGCACAACATATACACCATCTGCGCAGCATTCCTGCAAGTGTAAAAGTCAGTGATACCCTGCATGAACGCATCAAACGGTTGTCAAAACGCTACTTGCACGGACACGGTTTTTTCTTTATCGGCAGGGATGTCTTTTTTCCATTGGCTCTTGAGGGTGCTTTAAAACTCAAAGAGATCTCTTATCTGCATGCCGAAGGGTATCCAAGCGGAGAGATGAAGCACGGACCTATTGCTCTGGCCGATCCGGAGCTCTTCACCATTGCCCTGCTTCCGCAGCATATGCTTTATGAAAAATCAAAAAGCAATGCTGAGGAGCTGAGTGCAAGAGATTCTACTATCTGTGCTATCAGTCCTTTGGAATTTGACAAGGCAGATGACTTCATCCAGACAAAAAAACATGAACACTATATGCTGGAGTTTTTTGAAATGATGGTTGTTTTACAACTCTTATCCTTAGAAATTTCGATTCGTCTTGGAAATGATGTTGATATGCCAAGAAACCTTGCAAAAAGTGTTACGGTAGAATAGATATTTCTTGAAATCGGTACTTTCTCTGCCTGCAAGGCCGTACTGAAGTACGGGTTCCGAAAAATAGTGACTCCCGGAATCGGTACTTCAGTGCCGACTCTTTGAACTTTTTTGCCACGCTTGCCCACCCTAAAGGATGGGTTCCGAAAAATAGTAACTCCTCGGAATCGGTACTTCAGTGCCGACTCTTTGAACTTTTTTGCCACTCTCGCCCACCCTAAAGGATGGGTTCCGAAAAATAGTGACTCCTCGGAATCGGTACTTCAGTGCCGACTGTTGTTACTTTTTTGCCACTCTCAGCCCGCTCTGCATTGGTTCTTCAAAACCTCTGTTTTATCATTAAAATGTAACTTATAGACAAAAATAACATTTTTCACTTTAAATTAATTTGTTTCTGGCTAATATATTAAAAACAATCCTATTATAAGTGAACACTATGCAAACAAAATCAAAACTCCTACTCTTTGTCGCTTTAATGCTTTTGGGTCTTGGCCTGGCCACTATCGTAAATGTCTCTTTAAATTTCAGGGAATACAGTATAAAAGATGCCACACAAAAAGCTACAATGGCTGCAGCTATCGTCAAAGACGGGTTGACAGCACATATGGTCAACGGTATTATGGACAAAAGAAGTTATTTCCTCAACCAAATCAGCTCCAACAATGATAAAATAAAAAACTTGTGGATTGTCCGATCTGATAAAGTCATCAAACAATACGGAAAAGGCTTTAACAGTGAAACAGTAAGAGATGCGATTGATGAAGAAGTTTTAAAAACAGGAAAGATGGTTCAAAAAATTTCAGAATCGACTGAAAACTCTATGCTTAGAATTACTATTCCCTATAAAGCCACAGTTGCAAACGGTCCAAACTGTCTCTCCTGTCACAATGTTCAGCGAGGAGATACACTCGGAGCCATCAGTATGGAGTTTGACATTACAGATATGCGTAATGCAGGGATGTTTACCATTTTGAAAATACTTGGAATAAATCTTCTTTTCATTGTCATTGTATTACTGCTGATCAACCATTATGTAACACCCTATATGGAGCTTTTCTCCAATATGCAAAAAGGAATAAGAAAAGCCTACAAGGGAGACTTTTCCTATGAATTTACCACAAAAGTGAAAGGTGATGCCAAAAACATTGTCGATCAGCTTAATACGCTCTTTAGAAAAATGCAAGAGACCTTTGGCGACATAAAATACAACCTTGCAACATTTATTCCCCAGGGATGTGTCTCTTCAAGTGACCCTCTTCAAGAGGCAAAAACAATCATCGGAGAACTCTCAGATATATATAAATTTAAAAAGACGATTGAACATGATCTTACAAAAGAGATAGTCTATCAAAGAATTGTAGATGTACTGAGTAATAAATATGAGCTTTCGCATTTTGCATTTTATGAAATAGATACACTCAAGGCTGCAAGAAAGCTTATTTACATCTCCAACGGCAAAAGTGTCTGCAATGACAAAGTGGACGAAGATGCATCATTATGCAGAGCACACAGAACAAATACGGCAGTAATCTCAAGTGAATTTGTCAATTTATGCCGAGAATGCAGTTGTGAAGGATTGGAGTATATATGTATTCCTTTTACCATTAATGATGAAAACTCTCTTGTCATTTCTATTACAACCAAAGAAAAAAATGAATTAAACAGAGTCAATAGTTTTATTAAAAGTATTGAAAACTATCTTGAAGCGGCTAAACCGGTTATAGAGAGTAAAATTTTAATGTCCAAACTCCGTGACACCTCTCTCAGAGACGCAATGACAGGACTTTATAACAGAAGATTTCTCGAAGAGTTTATAGACACTTTTGCAAATCAGGCAAAACGGGACAATACAACATACAGTGTTTTAATGCTTGATGTTGATTTCTTTAAAAAAGTCAATGACACCTACGGGCATGATGTAGGAGACAAAGTCATTGCCAAAATAGGAGAAGTACTCCGCAGCAGTATCAGAGAATCAGACCTGGCTATTCGATACGGCGGAGAAGAGTTTGTTGTCCTGCTGCACAATGCCACAGATGAAGGAACAAAAATGATCGCTTCAAAAATTCACTCTGAATTTTCAAAACTTGTTTTTGATGTCGGCAACGGAAAAACTATACAAAAAACCATGAGTATAGGTATATCCAAATTTCCCAAAGACGGTGATACTATTTGGAAATGTATCAAATACGCAGATACTGCTTTGTATGTGGCAAAAACGACAGGAAGAAATAAAATTGTTGAGTATAAACCGGAGATGTCAGAGGATGAGCACTTACGATAAACAGATATAGAGGAAGCTTAAGCAACGCAAAAAGCGTTGCTTGTTTATAAGTTTTTAGCTACAGCCGCATCCGCCGCCGCTTTGCTCTTTAGGTGCAGAAGCAGCACCTGTTGAACATGCACTTACACCCGGTGGTGTTGTCGGCTGAACAGACTGATTGTCCACTCCGCCGTTTGCATTGATCTCTTCAATTGTACTCCAGATAGATTCAGCAGCTTTCATATAACGTTTTGCTGTTTCTGATGACGGGTCTGCAAAAATAATTGGTTTTCCTTCATCTCCACCGGTACGGATAGCCGGCTCAATTGGGATTTCGGCAATTATTTTCGTATCAAACTCATCCGCCATTGGCTGAGATGTGCCTTTTCCGAAAATATCATACTCAACACCGGTATCAGGTGCAATAAATCCGCTCATATTTTCAACAATTCCGGCTATAGGAATGTTTAATTTTCTAAACATATCGAGTGAACGGCGTGAATCATCAAGTGAAACAGACTGTGGTGTTGTTACAGTCAGACCCGCAGTTACAGGCACAGCCTGTGCAAGTGAAAGCTGTGCATCACCTGTTCCCGGCGGCATATCAATCACTAAAACATCCAGTTCTGACCATAAAATATCACGTAAGAACTGTTCTATCGCTTTCATAATCATAGCACCGCGCCAGATTAACGACTGTCCTTCTTCCATGAGTGAGCCCATAGACATAACTTCAATACCGTATGCTTTCATCGGAAGCACTTTATTTCCGGTTACTTCCGGTTTTTGATCAGAAATTCCTAACATACGAGGAATGTTTGGACCATAGATATCCGCATCCAAAAGACCTACTTTTTTGCCTTGCTGCGCGAGTGCAATTGCAATATTGACAGCAGTAGTTGATTTTCCGACACCGCCTTTGCCTGAACTGACCATCAAAAAGTTTTTGATTTGCGGTGCGATGTTTTTGCCTTGAGACGAACTTTCTTTTGGCATTTGCGGTGCTTTTATATTTACAGTAACATTTTCTGCCCCTGCTGATTTTAAAGCTTCTGTAGCTTCATCTTTAATTTGTTGTGCTACTTCCGGAGCTGATGATGTAATTTCAACAGTGAAACTTACATCATTTCCCTTTATTGCTATATCTTTTACAAAACCAAATGTTACGATATCTTTGGTAAATCCTGGATACATAACTTTTGAGAGTGCCGATTTTACAATTTCTTCAGTCATTCGTTTTCCTTTAATTTATTTAACTTTTTTGCCATTCTCAGCCCGCACTAAAGTGCGGGTTCCCAAAGAGTCGCTTAACTTATTGGCATTGACCCTAAAGGATAGTTCCGACTATTTAAACTTTTTGACAATTTTTGCTTTAAAAGTGTACTATATCTAAATAAGATAAATATTGTCTTGTTTAAAATCAATTTCTTTTTAAGCCAAACTTTAAACTAAAGCTTCTGCTTCAGCCTCTGCCGCTTCTTTATCTTTGTTGTCTTGAATAATTCTTTCTATTCCTTCAGGGTTGTCCATAATTTCCTGTGTAATTTTGTATGAACAAAATTTAGGCCCGCACATAGAACAGAATTCTGCTTCTTTAAATACATCCTGAGGCAGTGTTTCATCATGGTATTCGCGAGCGCGTTCGCTGTCAAGTGCCAATTCAAACTGTTTTTCCCAGTCAAATGTATAACGTGCATCACTCATAGCATCATCAACATCACGTGCACCTTTGCGACCACGAGCGATATCAGCAGCATGTGCCGCAATTTTATAAGCGATAATTCCCTCGCGGACATCATCGGCATTTGGAAGACCAAGATGCTCTTTTGGTGTTACATAGCAAAGCATACTTGCACCGTGCCATCCGCCGACAGCCGCACCGATTGCAGAAGAGATATGATCATACCCCGCTGCAATATCAGTAACCAAAGGACCTAAAATATAAAAAGGTGCTTCATGGCAGAGTTCTCTTTGTATCTTCATGTTACGTTCAATCTGGTTGATTGGAACATGTCCCGGACCTTCAATCATAACCTGCACATCTTTTTCCCAGGCACGAAGCGTTAAATCTCCAAGCACTTTGAGTTCACCAAGCTGTGCTTCATCAGACGCATCTGCCAGACAACCGGGACGAAGAGAGTCTCCTAATGAAAGAGAAACATCATACTTTGCGCAGATATCCAAAATATCATCAAATGCCGTATAAAAAGGGTTTTCTCTGTGATAATGCATCATCCAGGCAGCCATTAAAGATCCCCCGCGAGAGACAATACCCATTTTGCGTTTTGCAACTTTAGGCATAGTCTCAAGCAGGAAACCCGCATGAATTGTAAAGTAAGAAACCCCTTGTTTTGCCTGACGTTCCAGCACTTCAAGCATAACCTCTATAGTCAAATCTTCGATTTTATTCCCGACATCATGCAAAATCTGATAAATAGGCACTGTTCCGATAGGAATCTTTGAAGAAGCAATAACAGCTTTTCTGATTTCATCCAGGTCGCCGCCGGTTGAGAGATCCATTGCTGTATCTGCCTTATAGTGTTGAGAGACCTCCATCTTTTCTACTTCACCCTGTACATCAGAGGCAATGGCAGAAGAACCGATATTTGCATTTATTTTACATTTACTTGCAATTCCGATAGCCATTGGTTCCAATGAAGTATGATTTATATTTGCCGGTATAATCAGTCTACCGCGTGCTATCTCGCTACGAACCAGTTCAGGAGACAAATCTTCTACTTTTGCAACATACTCCATTTCTTGTGTGATGATGCCTTTCTTTGCGTAGTGCATCTGTGTTCTTACAGAATCACCCTCTCGCTCTTTTACCCATGAAGATCTCATAAGTTACTCCTCAATATTATATTTTCATTCTTTATATATGATGGAAATATAATCAAATAAAGTTAATCTAACATAAAGTGAAACAATTGATGAGATTATTTATGTAAGTGCTTAGTCAAAAAATGTGAACATAAAAATGACAAATTTACACATTCAAGATAAAAAAAAGCTTTCTATGTGTATAATTTCGTAACACTTTTATATATGTAGGAGACTATTTGTCTGATTTAACGCTTGTACTATTGTCAGCCGGTAGTTCTAGTCGCTTTGACACCTCTGTAAAAAAACAGTGGTTGCGGATACAGCACAAACCTTTATGGCAGTTTGTAGCAGACAGGTTTGCTCACAGCGGGCTTTTTTCAAAAATTATTATTGTTTCATCCGAAGAAGATATTGCCTTTATGCAAAACTATGCCGATTACTCTTTTGTAAAAGGAGGCAGTTCCAGACAAGACTCTTTGCAAAATGCCTTACTACATGTAAAGAGTGAATATGTTCTTGTCAGTGATATAGCAAGAGCCTGTATCAGCGAAGATTTGCTTCAAAGAATACTTGCGCAAAAAGAAGAAGCTGACTGTATCGTTCCTTTTTTACCCGTAACAGACACCATAGTATATGAAAATACGACAATAGACAGAGACAAAGTCAAAAAAATCCAAACACCCCAACTCTCCCGCACTAAAATACTTCAAAAAGCCCTGCAGACACCTACTGAATTTACAGATGAGAGCAGTGCCATTGTTGCCTACGGAGGAACCCGCACCTTTGTTGCAGGGGATGAAGATGCCTGCAAGATAACTTTTACCCATGATTTAAACAGGCTTCCATGCCTCGAAGCACCATCAAGTGACATTTTAAGCGGCAACGGTTTTGATGTCCATGCTTTTGACGAAAAAGGAAAAATGTTTCTTGGTGGTGTAGAGATAGATGCTGATTACGGATTTAAAGCCCACAGTGACGGAGACGTTGCTCTGCACGCACTTATAGACGCCCTTTTAGGGGCTGCAGGCATGGGTGATATAGGCATGCTTTTTCCGGACAACAACAGTGCCTACAAAGGTATAGATTCAAAAGAACTGTTACGGACAGTCGTGACAAAAATCTATAACTACGGTTTTGAAATTGTCAATGCAGACATTACAATAGCCGCACAAAAACCAAGACTTGCAAACTATAAAGATGCAATGAGAAAAACTATTGCAGAAATACTCAAAATCGACAAAGCAAGAGTCAATGTCAAAGCAACAACCACAGAAAAACTTGGTTTTATAGGCAGAAGTGAAGGTGTTGGAGTCATTGCCAATGCAAATTTAAAATATTTTAACTGGAAGATAATAGGATAACATGAAGATATTAATTATAGAAAATGAAGTGTATTTAGCCCAGAGTATTGCAACAAAACTAGGTGAACTTGGTCACACATGTGAAATGTGTACATCCACCAGAGATGCCATCGGGAGCAACAACTATGATGTTGTTTTACTCTCGACAAACATCAACGGACAGGATTTTAACCCGCTTATAGAAACATTTAAGAACTCTATCGTTATTTTAATGGTTTCCTACATTAGCAATGACACGGTTTCAAAACCACTGAGTGCCGGGGCAAAGGACTATATCCTCAAACCTTTCATGATTGAAGAGCTTGTACGGAAAATTGACCATTATCAGGATTATGAAAAACTCAAAAAACGCACTGAAGCCTATGAAAAATATCTTGCACACACATTTTCCAATACAAAACATGAACAGAATTTGGATGAAATTGAGTTGCCGCTTTTCGTATCATCCAATTTTCAAAAATATGCGGATGCATTCGCCTTTGAATATGCCCAAAAGAAAAATCTTCCCATACATTTTTTATCATTAAGTGATTCAAAAGCATTAAGTGAGATAGCTTCGCTGCCACAAAATTCAATTATATATATCATTGATTATCAGGCACTCAAAAAAAGTGATAAAAAACGTTTTTGTGACCTGATACAGGGGAAAAAAGCCATTATCGCCAGCAGCGATAAAATTGAGGAAGTCGCCTACCCTGTTATAGAGATAAAAAGCGACAGCAATGTTTTTGACAAAGGAGAAATCCTGCCTATAGAAGATTATGTCAAATTTATTGTTTTAAACTATCAAGACAAATACCCGGATACAGAATTGTCAAAAAAACTTGGGATAAGCCGCAAAAGTTTATGGGAAAAAAGAAAAAAATATGACATCATCAAGAAAAAATAAAACAATTTATATAGACAAAGAAGCTGCTTCTGTTCTTGAACTCGTTGCAGAAGGGCTTTTGGCCCCTGTAACAAAACTTATGAATGAACAGGAGTCCAAGGAAGTCCTGCAAACCGGTCTTGTAAACGGTCAGTCTTTCCCCTTCCCTTTTATATTGGCTCCTTCGGGCAAAAAGAATGAAAAAATCATTCCTACCTTGGAGCCGGGCGAAGAAGTTACTATTATCTGCAATGGTAAAGAGTTTGCTGTGCTGTGTGTCGAAGAAACTTTTCAAATTAATCCCAAGGAACGGGTAAAGCATATTTACGGCACTGATGACCTCACCCATCCGGGTGTCATGGCCACCATTAAAAGAATAGGCACCTGGGCACTTAGCGGAAACTATACCATTCTCAGTAAAACAAAACACAAAAACAAAATAAAAATCCAAAAAGCAAAAGAACTCATAGGAGCAAAACACACCTCCTCTTTGATGATGGGAGTCAACCCGCTTCACCGTGCCCATGAAAGGCTGATTCGCCAAACACTTGAAAGTACCGATCTGCTTGTTATATTTTTACTCAAACCTTATGACAATGCAAATTTAAAGTATGAAGTACGGAAAGAAGCATTAGAATATTTTATCAATAATTTTCTTCCTAAAAACCGGGTAATTATTATTCCTCTTGAAAACAGCTATATCTTTGCAGGCTACAATGAAATTATTGTCGATGCAATTGTCGCAAAAAACTATGGCTGCGACAGACTGACCATTGGCCGTAATCATGCCGGTTTGGGCATGTTTTATGACTGTAATTCAAACAAATCGATCATAGACAAAGTTACAGGCATAGATATTGAGATTACCGTTGCAAGTGAGTATGTGTACTGTGATGAGTGCAAAACGCTTGTGAGCAAAAATACCTGTCCTCACGGACAGCATCATCAGATCTCTTACCATGCGGACTCAATTTTGGCACTTTTGGAGGCAGGACTTTTACCTCCTGCTGTTCTTATACGGAAAGAAATTTCATCATTTTTACTTTCTAAACTCTTTCCGAACAGGTTTAAAAATCTTGAAAAACTCTATTATGACACTTTTCCGGTAAAAGGTTTGCTTGAAGAACATACAGAAAAAGATTTTTATCTTGAGTTAATGAAACTCTATCAAACAACATCACTGACATAAGGAAAACAATGAACTGGTTTTTTCTCACTTTAGGCTACAGCGGACTCTCTCCTAAAGCTCCCGGAACTATGGGAACACTGGCTTCACTGCCGCTTGGTATGGCAATACTTGTCTATTTTGATGCAACTACACTTTTTTTGGCGGCACTGCTTATTTCGATTATAGCCATTAAAGTTATTAACAAATATGAAGATGAAACAGGCAATCATGATGACCAAAGAATAGTGATAGATGAACTTGCCGGGATGTGGTTTGCACTCAGTGTTGCACCCGCTGTCGGTGTTGCAAGCACTGAGATAACGGATCTTCAAAATGGGTTTTTGGTGCAGGCACTTCTCTCTTTTGTTCTTTTTCGATATTTTGATATAACAAAACCCTCTATTATAGGGAGAATAGACCGTGAAGCAAAAGGCGGCGTCGGCGTGATGGGAGATGATATTATTGCAGGTTTTGCGGCCGGAATCTCCTCAGCTGCGCTTTGGCAGGGATGGCTCTACATCAGTAAAATGATATAAAACATCCCCCGTCAATGCCATTAAGTTAAGCAAATCAATACTTTCTCGGAACCGGTACTTCAGTGCCGGCTGTTACAATAGTCTTGCCACTCTCAGCCCGGACTAAAGTCCGTGTTGCGAAAAATCAATATATCTCCTTTACCCGTCCTACTTCGCCACTCATCAAACGGACTTTAATACCGTGAGGGTGTGTTGCAGATTTTGTAAGAATATCTCTGACAATCCCGTCTGTTAAATAGCCGCTTTCCTGATCCTGCTTTAAAACGATGGCAACAGAAGCACCCTGTTTGATATCTGCTCTTTTCGTACCCTTATTCATGTTCATCCTTTGTTTCATTA
This sequence comes from Sulfurimonas sp. ST-27, assembly GCF_048081595.1. Classification (GTDB taxonomy): domain Bacteria; phylum Campylobacterota; class Campylobacteria; order Campylobacterales; family Sulfurimonadaceae; genus Sulfurimonas; species Sulfurimonas hydrogeniphila. The sequence goes on along the minus strand of NZ_CP182226.1, from coordinate 764,752 downwards.
TAAATTGAGAGAGACGGAAAGGCAAATTCTAAAGAGTTTCTTTCAAAAATTATCATTATTTTTTCCATAACATCCTGCTTCGTCTTCAGCCACTCTTCCCACTCCACTGATTTTGAAAAACAGTATACAAGTATGTTAATGCTTGAATCTGCAAACTCGTCAAGATACACAAGCAGTGTCTTTTTGACACCTTCAAGATCATCTTTAGAAACAAGTTTTGCTATATGTCCATACTCAATCTCATGCTCATATTTTGTATTTTTTGTTGCAATTTTCGGATGATTTTGCAGCATTTCTCTGATTTCCTTGATGGCATTTTTAATATCTTCCTGTCTGGAGTCATATTTTACACCCAGTTTCATCTTTATTCTGCGTCCAAGTTTTCTTTTGTTCCAGTTTTTTATATCTTTGGATGCAAAGGTGCCGTTTGGAATGGCAATAAGAGCATTATCAAAGGTTCTTAGTGTTGTCACACGCAGACCGATTTCAACAACAACACCCTCTTTGCCGTCAACTTCTATCCAGTCGCCTTGTGAAAATACATCGCTGAAAAGGACAGAGAGTGTTCCAAAAAAGTTTGAAATTGTATCTTTTGCTGCAAAAGCAACCGCAAAACCACCAATTCCAAGACCAGAAAGTACAGCGGTCAAGTCAACACCGGCAAAATACAGAACAATCAGCAAACCGATAATAACAATAAAGAAATTGATAATTTTCAATCCGACATTAATCAGTTCGCTTTTTATATTTGATTTTTCTTTTTCAAAAGTATTGAGCTTGATAATGGCTGCCGTATTGACAATAATATAAATAATATATGTAAAATAAAAGCCGTATATCATGTTAAATATACGACTTACTTCCTCTATGGAGCTGAAATTATTGTAAACATATATGACCATGTTTACATTAATAATCAGGATGAGGATCTCTATACTTTTACGCAGTTTCTCAAGAATCTGTTCAGAGTATCTGCTTAAAAAGTCTATTTGAAGAAACAGTTTTTGCAATGCGATATAAAAAACTTTTCTTAAAACATAAATTACCAAAATCAGCAAAAAGATAATAATAAGCTTCACAACACTCAGTCCGTACGACTCTAAAAACCCATCTACAGCTTTCACCACCGTAAAGGAGTTAATAAAAACAACAGGCTTGATTATATGGTATTTGACATATTTGTTCAGTCGGTAGAGTTTATTCTCTGCTTTGTATAAAAAGGCTATAAAATCACTGTTTATCTCCTGCAGCGCATAGTATTCCTCTATATTTTTTTTTGCCGCTTTTAAGATGGGAGAAGGATCTTTGAGTGCCAAAATATGTTTATAGTCTTTTGCTGTAATTTTACTCAGGGCTTCTTGATTCTGTGCCGTATAAACATTTAATTTTTCTTCAAAATCCTGAATATTCGGTACATCCAACGACAAAAGTACATTTTTAATCAATATGTTCTGATTTTTGACAATTTCATACGACTTCAACTGTGCCTCATCTCTGATTACGGCATATCCGTTACCCAGCCGTCTGTTAATCGCAATGATTTTTTTCAGTGAAAATATTTCCTTGCTGAAATCCTGCACATTCTCAATATACTGCTGTTTGTTTGAGATGATAGTATTGAGTTCCTGATCATACATGTACTCCTGTTTTTGCAGTAAATTTTCTATCTGCTCCTGGGAGAGATTTGCATCATTCATCTGATACACCAGCTGTAACTGTGCATCTATAAAATCTGAGTATTTTACCTTTGCACTCAATGTCCCGGCAAATATAAAAACAAAAGCCAGTAAAATTAATTGAACTTTTTTAATTGGAAATCCTTTATTATATACCTTCAGCTATCATAGCATCAGCTACTTTTTTAAATCCTGCAATATTTGCACCATCAACATAATTCCCCTCTACGCCATAGTCTTTTGCCGTAAGCGCCACCCGTTTACAGATCATCTGCATCGTCTCTTTTAATTTAAAATCTACCTTTTCATAACTCCATTTACTCATAGAAGCATTTTGACTCATCTCAAATTCACTCACAGCCACACCCCCTGCATTGGCAGCTTTAGCCGGTGCAAAGCATACTTTATGCGATTGCAGCAAAGCAATAGCATTTGGAGTCGATGGCATATTCGCACCCTCAGAAACACTCACACAGCCGTTTTCTATAAGGTTTTGTGCATCCGCTTCAAAGAGTTCGTTTTGCGTAGCGCACGGAAAGGCCGCATAACATGGAATATTCCAAACAGCATGCTCCCCTTCAGGGTACTCTGATACAGGCGTATATTTTGCCTCTGTATGTGTCTGTACATACATTTCCAAAGAATTGCTTCGATTCAGTTTTAACTCTTTTACCAGAGCCAGGTCAATCCCTCTTGGATCATACACTGTCCCGTGAGAATCCGAACATGTCACTACAACAGCACCAATCTCCTGCAGCTTTTCGATTACATGTAAAGCAACATTTCCAGCACCGCTGACTGTGCATATTTTTCCCTCAAGCGGCTCTTTGTTTTCAATTTCAAGCATACTCTGTGTAAAATAGACCACCCCGTAGCCTGTTGCTTCGGGACGCATTAAAGAACCTCCGAAAAAATAGGGTTTTCCGGTCAAAGCACCTTCGTATGAAGATGTAATCTTTTTATACTCTCCAAAGAGATAGCCGATTTCCCTGGCACCGACTCCAATGTCACCGGCAGGAACATCTATGCGCGGCCCGATATATTTATGCAACTCTGTCATAAAGGCTGTACAAAACTTCATAACTTCAAAGTCACTTTTTCCTTTTGGATCAAAATCACTCCCCCCTTTGGCACCACCTATAGGTAACCCCGTCAGTGAGTTTTTTAAAATCTGTTCAAAACCCAAAAACTTCAAAATCCCTTCATTCACACTCGGATGAAAACGGAGTCCTCCTTTATAGGGTCCGAGTGCGTTGTTAAACTGTACTCTGTATCCTGTATTTACCTGTATTTGATTATTGTCATCCAGCCAGGTCACTTTAAACTTTATAGTTCTGTCAGGAACGACCAATCTGTCTAAAATTCCGAATCTGCTGTATCTCTCATCAGACTCAAGCAACGGGGCAATCGAGTAAATCACCTCCTCCATCGCCTGGTAAAATACATTGTTTTCAGCACAGTTACCATGCTCAAATTTTTTAATTTCTTTCTCTGCTATCGACAAAAAGAATCCTTTATAAACTACTATTGTGAAGGAATTGTAGCACAAGCTGGAAAAAAAGTAAAAACTATTGAAAAAAGTCACAAATTTATCATAAAAGCCCTTGCTTTAAGTCAGTCATAATATATAACATATTATTATGTGACAATCTTGTGATTTACTTATAAGGAACATATTCATGTTTAGAAACAAAAGCATAAAAGAACTGATGTGGCTATTAACAATAGTTATTGTTATATCTCTCGTCGGTGCAGCCGGATTTACATATTATGCGCTTAACAGCATAGAAAAAGAGTTCAATGAGATAAAAGAGAGTTCCATTGACACATCTCTGACTATCTATGATATAGAAAAAAGAATGAACTATATCAGCAGAAATGACAGAGATGTTATGCTTGGCGGTGATATTGAAAAAGACAAAAGAGAGCTCAGAGAAAATATCAGTGCAATTGCAGAAAATTTCAAAAAACTTGAAAAAGTGTCCAAAAACGGTTCCAATGCAGAACTTCTGAAAAAGGCAAAATATTCAACACTGAAATTTATCAATGAAGCCTACAAATATATAGATTCTTTAAGCACTGATGATATTAAAAACAACAAAGAAGGCATTTACCACGTTTATCATCAAAAACTCTCGCCTTTGGCTATGGAGTCACGAAAATATTTTAAAACATTTGTAAAAAACAAAAAAGAACAATTTATAAAAGATATGAAAGCCATGAGAAGCGCCATAACATTTTACAAATTATTTGTACTTGGTTCAAGTCTCCTTATTATCATTATATTATTTTTGCTCACTACAAAAATCAGAACTTCCATAGTTTCGGGTATCAACAGATTCAGATGTCTGATAGAGACTGCTTCCAATGGTGATTTCAGCAAAAAGAATGAAATCAGAACACAGGGAGACACCGAACTTGATGCTATGGGCAAAGCACTCAAAATCCTTATAGAACACACTGAAAATATGATTCATGAAGTAAATACTGCTATAACAAATGCCTCCCAGGGTGACTTTTCCAAACCTATCTCTACTGAAGGAATGCACGGAGAGTTCCTGGTTGCTATCAGAAATGTCAGTAAAAGTATAGATTTTATGCGTGAACAGTATCAAAAAGCACAAAGAGACTCTTTTAACTCAAAACTGAGTGTAAAAAGCGTCAATGTGTCCGAATCTCTTACCGTTATTCAATCTGATTTAAAAACAAATATAGAAAAAATCAAAGAAGTAACACATGCTACAGATTCTGCTGCAAAACTTGCAAATGACTCTCGGGCAAATATCAACACTGTTGTCAATGGACTGCATGAACTCAATGAACAGGTAGGTACAAACCATTCAAATATAGACGAACTTGCTTCACAAACAAATAATATTACATCAGTCATCGAGCTTATTACCGATATTGCCGATCAGACAAATCTTTTAGCTCTTAATGCTGCCATAGAAGCAGCCCGTGCAGGTGAACATGGTCGAGGATTCGCAGTTGTAGCAGATGAAGTCAGAAAACTTGCAGAACGTACACACAAGGCTACAAGCGAAATTTCAATCTCTATAAAATCACTCCAGCAGGGTATGAGCGAAATTCAGACAAGTTCTGAACTGATGAAAGAGACAGTAGATGCCTCTACCGCTAAAATAGAAGAGTTTGAAACGACACTCATTGAACTGAGTGACTCCTCAACAAAAATTGTAGACCAGTCATACTATATGGAAAACAGTATATTTATTGTACTGGCAAAAATAGATCATATTTTATATAAATCACGAGCATATAACTCTTTGATTTCTTTGAAAAAAGTACTCAAAGCAGTCTCTTCTCATGAATGTAATCTTGGAAAATGGTATGATCATGAAGGAAAAGAACGATTTAGCAATACTTCGGCTTATCCGCAAATAGCACAACCTCATAATATTGTCCATGAAAATGCAAACAAAAATCTTGCATTCCTTGATAAAACAAACGCGCAAGAAGAGGTATTGGAACATGCTCAGGATATTTTACACAACTTCGAAGATATGGAAAAAGCATCAGAAGAACTCTTTATACTTCTTGACACTATGCTGAGTCAAACACAAAGAGAAGAATAAGCTCTTTGTTTACTCCCACTCCTCATATTTGGAGTGAGAGTGCTTGTCTTTTTTATACCGTTTGGCATTTTTACTTTTCTCCAACTGGTTTATACTGTAAAGCAGTTCTTCTTTAATATTATCAATATCTTCATCAGAATCTTTATAGCCTATCATTTTTTTTACGAGCTGTTGCAGATCCTGCAGTTCACCCTTGTACAGTTGCACCTCTTCCACCCGATTGAGCAGTTTCAGCGCATTGTCAATCTTTTTATTGTACTTTTCATGGTCCAGGGCATCGCTGTTTAGCAAGTAGGACAAAATACTTTTTTTAAATCTTTCCAGTGCTCGGATATACCGAAGCCTGTTTGCATTCTCGATTGCTTTTTTAGATGCTGCCATTGTAAGCCTATTATTTATTTATGAGTATAATTATACAAGAGATTTCTAAGAACTCGAACAATATTTGGAGAAAATACCATGAAAAAAGCAATTTTACTGCTGATGCTCTTTGCTCTGTCCTTAGCAGCAGAAGTAAAAAATGAATATATTTCACAAGAATTACTCAAGCAAAATATTCCTATCGTAGATATCAGAACACCGGGAGAATGGAAAGAGACCGGTCTTTTAAAAGGTGCAATTCCTATCATGTTTTGGGATGCAAGAGGAAACTATGATGTAAGAAAATTTTTAAATGAATTACATAAAAAAGTTGACACCACAAAACCTTTCGCCCTTATCTGCCATACAGGCAGCAGAACTTCCATAGTCGCGCCGTGGCTTGCAAAAGAGTTTGGGTATAAAGTAATCAACCTCAAAGGTGGAATGGAGTATGCAACCAAAGGGTTACATCTCAAAACAGTATCCTACAGGCAATGAGTCGATTAAAAACAGTTTTAAAATTTCTTCTTTTTCTGACACTCCGAATTGTGATAACATTCGGAGTGCTTGGATTGCTGATTTTTCTTCTCTGGGGTGCTCTTTATCTTATTTTTTACTAAATCCGAATCAGAGTAATGATTTTATAACATTACTGACCCCTTGGTGCAGATTATAATTGGCTATTGGAAAGTCCAGACTTTCATTTTCCAAGTTCACCGTATACCTGCTTAAATATGTCCCTAACTCATTCAAGTCTATCGGTGTGTACTGCTCACATTTCTCCTCTTCAAGTTTTGTCCGTACTAATTTATTTGCCTCATTAGAGTGTGCAAGGGTAAAAGCCAGTGTTTTCAAACTCAAAAAATCACTCCATCGAAGAAAAATTTCGGGAGTCAACGTCTCTATATACTCTCCTTCCGGTGTAAACAACAGGTCATTGTCCCGCAAAGGAATCAGTACCGATAAAATTGCACGTGAAAAGGGGGCCACTTTATCACTCCAAAATGGTGACTCATTTCTTGTTTTGAGCTCTTTTTCAATTTCATTTACTATCGTATCTAGACTTTCATTTTTAAAAAGTTCATATGTTTTTTGTTTCATACCCTCATCCATGTAATATTTTTTATAATCATACACTTTTAGTATATAATTTCACATTTAAAAAGGAGCAATAGTATGAAATTACATAAAAGTTTTATCACAAACCTCACTGCGCTGTTTCTTGTTGGAATATCTTTTATAGTGCCTTTATACAAAGAAGCTTTATTATATGCAGGTCTGTTTGCACTCTCTGGTGCCTTGACAAATCAGTTGGCAATTCACATGCTCTTTGAAAAAGTACCTTTTTTGTATGGTTCCGGTGTTATCGTAGAGAGATTTAAAGCATTTAAAAGTGCTATAAAAAATCTTATCATGAATGAATTTTTCACAAAAGAACAGCTGGAAAAGTTTTTTGCCAATGAAGAAAAAAAAATAAACCTTGTACCTATCATAGAAGAGACAGATTTTACACCTGCTTTTGATGCTTTAAGCAAAACAGTAATGGAGTCCTCTTTTGGCGGCATGTTAGGGATGTTCGGCGGAGAAAAAGCCTTGAGCACTTTAAAAGAACCTTTTACAAACAAACTCAAATCAGCAGTCATAAAAATAGTCACATCCAAAGCATTTAATAACACCCTGCAACACCACCTTACCCATTCATCATTAAATGACGATATGATACAATCAATCGAACGGGTTGTAGATGCAAGACTAAGTGAACTGACGCCTCAAATGGTCAAAGAAATCGTACAAAAAATGATACATGAGCACCTTGACTGGCTGGTTGTATGGGGTGGTGTGTTTGGAGGGCTGATCGGACTACTGAGTTCTTTTATACTATAGAAGTTTAAACAACTTCTATAGTTACATCATCACCTACACTCAACACATCGCCTGCTCTTATTTTGGCTCGTTTTCGCAGTTCAACTTCTCCATTACGGGTCACATATCCGTCAGCTACAATCATTTTTGCCTGTGCGCCGCTGTCTACAAGATCTAACACTTTTAATAATTTATACAACTCTATATACTCATCTTTTAACTCAAATTTCATCTACTCTCCTCTTTATAATTTTCAGTTTTTCTGACCGTGATAATTTTTTTATTTCATATTCACGTTTTGAAGCACTGCTTCTGTTTGTATGTTCTTCATTATATACCAATCTTACCGGTCTTCTGATTTTAGTATATTTTGCACCTTTTTCTGAATAGTTATGTTCAGAAACCCGTCGTTTCAAATCTGTTGTTATCCCTGTATACAGGCTATTATCACTACATTGTAAAATATATACATAATATACCATTTATACGTCCTTTCATCAAACTATATCATAACTACAGTATCATTTTGTAACAATTTCTTAAAAATATATGAATTTAGTTGTAAATAACAAAAAGTTATAATATAATAAAGACTTAATTTATCACAAATTGGTCACTTTTTTTTAATATAGGAAAAGAACATGGAAAAACAAAAAGTAATAATAGTCGAAGATGATGAAATCACATCACTTAACTTAAATATGTCTTTACAAAAGCACGGATACAGTGTAGTGGCGATGTGTGATAATGCTCCTATGGCAAAAAGTAAAATAGCTACACACAATCCGGATGTCATTATTATTGATATCTCTTTACAAGAAAGCAATGACGGAATCGAACTTGCAAAAACTATAAAAGAAAAATATGATATTCCTTTTATTTATCTCACTTCGTACAGTGATGATGACATTATTGCCCAGGCAAAACTTACTGAACCTTATGGATATATTGTAAAACCTTTTGACCCCGGATCTCTGCATGCAACTATTCAAATGGCTTTGTTCAAATACCAACAGGAAAATGAGAGAAAAGAGAATATCAATTCACTCAAAGTAGATAAACTGAATCTGGAAAAATTACTCTATTCCAAGCGTTCACAAGACAAACCAATTGTTCCGTTCGGGGGTGGTGATTACCATCTTGACATCAGTATATGCGAAACCTTTTACAAAGGGAAAAAAATCAAGCTTACAAAAAAAGAAAATGCTTTTTTACGCCTTCTTGTTGCCCAACTTGGTTTGGTTGTATCATTTGAGCAGGCAATGAACTATGTCTGGGACGAGCACGGTGCTACAGAAAACAGCGTCAGAACACTGGTTTGGAGACTGCGGAATAAACTTGAAACAGACATTATAAAAAATGCCTCAGGAATTGGCTATTATATAGAAGATTAATTTATTTTAATGGATGCAATTTTTTCTTCTATTTCTTTCAGGGTTTGCTCATAATTATAGTCTGCATTTTCAAGTTTTGCCATTCTTTCCATTTCAGTTGCATTTTTTTGTAAAATTTCAATTCTGAAATTTCCACTTGACCCTTTAATACTATGAGCCAGAAGTGCTGTTTTTTTATAATCTCTTGCAGCAACCGCTTTTGCCAAGTCACTCAGGGTCGTTTTCATTTTTTTGATAAAAAGTGTCAAAAGCATAATAAGTTCATCTTCATTCAACATCAACTCTTTCATCAGTTTCTTCGCATCCAACCCTGTAATCTTTTGGTTGTCAGTGGAAGATATATCTGTTTTATCTTCCTGTATAACACTGTAGGAATCCAGTTTCAGATATGCCATAAAAACACGTTCCAACTCTTTTAAAACCAGAGGCTTCCCTAAAAATGTGTCAAATCCGTTCAGTAAATCTCTCTCTTTACTCCCCTTTAACACATTGGCCGTCAGGGCAGAGATTGGCGTATGACTTAAACCGTTTTTTTCCTCGTATTCGATAATTTTAATGACGGCATCTGTTCCGTTCATAACGGGCATCTGTTCATCCATAAGAATCAAATCATATTTGTTTTTTTGATACAGTGCAACCGCTTCTTTTCCATTGTGAGCCAAATCAAATGTCAAGCCATATCTGTTGAGGACAATCTTCATTAATTCCTGGTTTGCCTCATTGTCCTCAGCAACCAGGATATGTCCCTTAAATCTATTGGATATTTTTTTATTATGAATTAATGATAATTCAGGGTTGAGCAGCTCATTGAAATGTTTATGAATTTTTGAACAATACAGAGGAAAACTCATCGCTTTGATGTGCGCATAGTGTTCATATGTATCATACTCTTTGCTCATAAGTGCTATATATTTTTTCCCAGAGTAGATAATCTCTTTTTGTATGTTTATGTCACATGTCTCATGTACAAATATACATATGTCAAACTCGCAGTCCAGCGTCTCTACAACACTGATGTTCATCGCAAAAATTTCAGCATACTTCAAAAAGGATTCATGTCGGAAATCCAAAACTTTGTCTTTTGCATAAAGTACCATTTTTAGTTTCTGAAAATCACTGATATCTTTAAATACCTGACACTCATTATTTTGCACTGCAACAGGAATATCCAGCCAAAAGGTACTGCCCTCTCCCACCTGTGATTCTACATGAACACTTCCATTCATTAACTCTGCAAGCTGGTGTGATATACACAGACCCAGACCCGTTCCCTCTTTGTTGTTGTTTTGGCTAAACTGTGCCTGTGTAAATGCTACAAATATACTTTCCATATCTTTTTCGTTTATGCCGACTCCGTTGTCTGTTACACTGATTTTCAGTTGGTTGTCATGACAGCTTGCTTCAACCTTTATCACACCGCCGTCGGGTGTAAATTTTATGGCATTACTTAAAAAATTTGAGACTATCTGTTGAATTCGAAGGACATCGCCAAACAACTCTTTTGGAATACGAGGATCTATAAATGAAGTAATGGTAATATTTTTTGAATTTGCACTGGCTACAAAAAGCTCCATTGTATGGCTCAGTTCTTCATGCAGAGAAAAAATCTTTGGTTCAATCGTAAACTCACCGCTTCTCAGTTTTGAAAAGTCCAAAATATCATTGATAATACTCAGTAAGTTTTCGCCGCTGCTCAATATAATGTCTAAATAATTTCTGTGTTTATTGCTTATATCTTCATCCATCAAAAGGTTTACAAACCCTAAAATAGCATTTAAAGGCGTGCGAATTTCATGAGACATATTGGAAAGAAAGTACTCTTTTGCCTGAGAAGCACGCAGTGCTTCCTGTCTTGCGTCAATAAGCTTTTGAAAAATACTGTCTGTATAATACTTTAAAATACCTTTAAAATTTTTATCAAAAATATAAGAAATCTCTTCAAAGATCTCTTTTGAATTTATTTTCGCATCATAAGTGAACTCTACCATAGAACGACGAAAATTACTGCATATCTCAAACAGCTCGTCAGCACTGATTTCACGATGTTTCAAATAGGCCAAAAACTCCTGCATAACAGGACAGTCACCGATATCTCTCTCACCCGCGATTACACCCATAAAGTAGTCAAATACACCGCTGGCATATTTTTCTATAAATTCTTTTTCATCTATCTTATGTAAATGAAGGATCTCTTTTACAGAAGCATACAATATCCATTGCTGTAATATATCTGACTTTGAAGATACAAATACGCCTTTTACTGCTCTTAAATGGATGCTGCCTTCTTTCATTGTTATACCATTATCCTACATGTAACAAAAAGTATGACGCAACTGTAATGACAAACAGTTTCACCAAAGATATTGCAGTTGTTCCGACAATATTGCCCAATTGGCAACTACTGCATGCGACATAAAGTTTTCCTTCATACTGAGCATAAAAAAAGTAAACTATGTTTAACCCAAGGACTCCGTATATCGTATAAAGTTGATATGTCCATAAAGTCTGTAACGTCTGCTCCTTATCAATAAAGAAAGATGCTACAAGCGGAAGAAGCATAAAAAACATAACGACATTTATGAGTTTCAAAATTTTGTCTCTGAAAAAGACCGTAGGACAGTAATCGGCATTTGTAGTATTTATACCATTTTCTAAATTTTTTTCAAACTTCTCTTTTTCTTCTTTGGACATTTTTTGCACAAAAGTAGCGCCAAAGGTATAGTCTATTTTTCGCTGAATTCTTACAGAAAAATCTCCACTTGCCTGCAGTGATTTATCATTTCCGTTTCTGTCTTGATAAACAACGCTGATAGTTTCAAACCGTTGTATCTGTGCTGTTTTTCCAGGATAGTACAGCGTTGATTCTGTAGCCGTGACAGTACCCTTATGGTTTATCAACCGGGGGTTTATCATCTCTATCAGCTTCCCTTCATCATCTTTTACAATAATCAGGTTATAGTAACTCCCTATCTGATAAGCACTCAAAGCATCCAAATTATTTTCATTGATAGTATCTTTGAGATCTTCTATCAAGGCAAACAATTCATCATCAAATTTTCTTATGTCTACAGCGTATTCTATACTCAGGGGCGTAGGATGCGTTATAATCTCTCTTACCATTATTTTTTATACCTTATACACGAAAGAGTCTTGAATAAAATTTCAAGACTCTTCTTGTTAATGACTTTTACCTACAACTATAATCATTTTTATATTGATTATTATAAATCTGATAAACTGCCAGATTACACACGTACGCATTTTTCTAGCAAATGCCCCCGGTATCATTGTTAATGTAAACTGATCATTCTTTTGAAAATTTACCTCTTCTTCAACATGTTTTACTTCGCTCATAATATCTCCTCTTTTTTATTCTGGAATTAATGTCCAACCTGGATTTAGTTTTGCTTTATAGATAAACAGATAGTGTAAAATATGTTTAATCCAGTGTCCAGCAAGACCTATTTCACCAAATGTATAGTCTGTATCACGCCCTGTTCCCGGATATTTTTCAAAATCAGGAACAACAGGATAGACTGTCATAGCAGCCGCAGTTCCGTCAAACAAACCTTTTCCGGCACTTGCAACACAGGCAGCACCCATTTCAGCCATTGACGCTTCATGCAGGTGGGCATTTTCGCCTTTTGTAATCATATCACAAACAGAGTGTGCAACCGCTTTTCCGATAATACCAGAAGGCATACCCGTTCTTGGAGGCGTCGGATTAATCGGTGTTCCGTTTGGTGATTTCATCGGTTTAGAGATAAGATGTGGCGGAGCAAAAGCAATACCTGCAGCAAACATATTTTTATAAGTAGGATTTTGGTATGTTCTTGGCCAGTCACTTGCTTTCCACTCTTCGTATGGCTTTGGCGTATAGTCCGCATCCACTTTCATGAAGCCGTTTGGAGCAAATACCGTATCAGTAATATCTTCACCGGCTTTGTTGTAGGCTTTTAAACCAACACCCGCAAAAGGAGGAATAAGCATTGCAAAATCAAATTCTTCTTCACCAGTTGAACCGTCAAGCAGTTCATACTCAACTTTTCCGGCTTCTACTTTACTTGTATGTGCACCGATAAGCCAGTCAACATTTCTTTCGGCAAAAAGGGATTCTGCAAACAGTTTGGAAGAAACAACATAGCCGCCAACTTTCATATGCAGTCCGCCCATACCGAAGTCACCTAAAAAAGATTCATTGGAAATCCATTTCATATCTGCCATGTCACGCACACCGGCTTTTCTTAATTCATGCTCAATATTGAAAATATACTCAAATGCAGCCCCCTGACATGTACACATTCCGTGTCCTGTTCCTATTAGGAATTTTTGACGGGTACCGCCTTTCATTTTTTCAATGGCTTCATTTAATTTTTCTGAAGCATGGACTGCATGGTCAGCTGTACAGACAGAAACAGTATGCTCACCCAATTGACTACCTTCGCCTAAACCCGGAGTAGCTCCGAAATTCAGCTTTGGTCCTGTCGCATTGACAATATAATCATACTCTATATTTTCAGTCTGTCCTGCTTTGTCAGCACTTGTATACTCAATAGTCACAAAAGGTTTATCACTTGACTGCGAACCTTCCGGATTTAAAGAGAGCGCTTTTGCCTGACGATAATCAATACCGGCTTTTGCATAAACAGGCGCTAAATCAAATGTCACATCCTCTTTTTTCATTTGGCCGACACCCACCCAGATGTTTGACGGAATCCAGTTCCACTTGGCATTTGGAGTGACAACAACAACTTCATGATCTGAGCCTAACCATTTTGCAGCGAATGTAGCTGTTGTATGACCAGCAACACCACCACCTAATACAACTAATCTTGCCATATAATTTTCCTCTATAATTTAAGTTCTTGGTAACTTTATCAAAATAATATCACAATGTTATCACATGATTTTCTTTCTTTTTTAGATAAATTTTAAAAGCAAAAGACACAACAGCCTGAAAATGCCTAAAACAGGGCATTTGTAAAAACAGTAACTCCATAAATTAAGTTTATTTTAATATTTTATCAATAATTTCAAAACTGTTTTTTGAAAGCCCCTGTGTAGAAATTACACGCGAGAGTTCTTTTTTTATCAGTTCTTGATTATGTTTGTTCATTTTATCACAGACTTTAAAAGCACCGCAGAGCCCTGAAGCTATTTGCGGATTGATTTTATCTATTTCTATGATTTTATCAGCCAGAAATTTATACCCGCTTCCGTCTTTGGCATGAAAATGTTTATGGTTTCGCGCGAAAGAACCGACTAAAGAGCGGACAAGATTAGGTACTTTTTCATCATATACTTTGTCTCTTTGAAGTTTTTCAACACGTTCGAGCACATCATAACGGCTCGAAGATGCCAAAATTGCAAAATATTTGTTCATGACGAGTGTTTCATCTTTATATCTGTTATAAAAATCCTGCAGTGCAACTTCAGCATACGATACATGTAAGTTTTCCAAAACATCCAAAGCAACAATACGGTCAGTCATCGTAAGTGATTCTTCATACTGCTTTTGTGCCAACTCTGCGACCTCACTATTTTTCAAAATAGAGAGAATTTTCAATGCTCTGTTTTTTATAGCTCGTTTTGCAATATGTTTTGCTGCTAAACTTCCTGATGCAGGCAGATGATTTTGCTTATAAATATCTAACAACTTCTCTTTGTATTTTTGTGCTATATGCAACAACAGTTGATCCTGTGCATCATATATCACGTCAAAATCTATCTCTTTTTGCAGTTGCATAATTGCTGAAACAGACGGCAGTTCCAAAAGCAGTGCTTTGTAAGACAAGTCGACATCCAAATCAAGCAAATGTCCATAGGCATCTACAAAATCATTATTGATTGCACTCGACTCTATAATTTCATTGATTGTCCGGAGTGCAAAATTCTGTGTTGCCTCATACTGCGTAAAACTGTTTGTATCATACTTCATTAAAAAAGCATAGTTGTTTTCTTCCTGTTCTACAATTATCGGTGCAGAAAAATCCCTGTTTATCGAAAGTACCGGTTTTTCTTTTAAATTATCAAATACAAAAGTTTCGCTTTCTTTCGATATTATCAAAGTTTCTGCCAAAATCTCATTACCATCTCTATCTAAAAGCCCCATCTTTAAAGGGTAATAATAAGGCTTTTGTTTTTTCCCATCAACATCATCTGGAACTTTTTGTGTTAATACTATGCTATATGTCCCGTTTTCAAAGGAATCCTTTACATGTAAACGCGGTGTACCGCTTTGTTTGTACCATCTTTTAAAAAGTTCCAAGTCAAAATCACCGCATTGATGCATCGCCCATAAAAAGTCATTAGTGGTAACCGCCTGTCCGTCAAAGGTTTTAAAATACAAATCCATTGCCTGTCTGTAGTTTTTCTCACCCAAAAGTGTATAAACCATGCGTATCACTTCTGCACCCTTTTCATAGACCGTAGCTGTATAAAAATTGTTCATAGATATATAAGACTCCGGCTGAATAGGATGGCGTGTCGGGGAAGCATCTTCGACAAACTGTCTTTCTCTGAGTGCTTTTACATCTTCAATGCGTTGCACCTGTACTGAATTCATATCTGCTGAAAAGCACTGGTCGCGAAAAACTGTCAGTCCCTCTTTGAGTGTGAGTTGAAACCAGTCTCTACATGTAATGCGGTTTCCTGTCCAGTTGTGAAAGTACTCATGCGCTATCACAGACTCTATTCCCATAAAATTGGCATCAGTGGCTGTATCGGTATCTGCCAGTACATAGGCGGAGTTAAAAATATTGAGTCCCTTGTTCTCCATTGCACCCATGTTAAAACTGTCAACCGCTACAATATTGTATATATCCAAATCATAGGCACGCCCGTATTTCTCTTCATCCCATTTCATAGAGGCTTTCAGCGAGTGCATGGCATGATGACACTTCTGCTCATTTCCCAAATCGCAGTAAATATTCAATGCGACTTTATTGCCTTGTATTGTTGTAAATTCATCACTTATGCTGCCCAAATTTCCTGCCACAAGCGCAAAAAGATACGAAGGTTTTGGATGCGGATCCTGCCAGGTCACCCCATGGCGTTCATTGAAATCATCATGACATTTAATTTTATTGCCGTTACTGAGTAAAACAGGATACTTCTTTTTGTCTGCAAAAATCGTCGTTGTAAA
Source organism: Sulfurimonas sp. ST-27 (assembly GCF_048081595.1). Lineage (GTDB taxonomy): Bacteria > Campylobacterota > Campylobacteria > Campylobacterales > Sulfurimonadaceae > Sulfurimonas > Sulfurimonas hydrogeniphila. The sequence goes on along the minus strand of NZ_CP182226.1, from coordinate 748,722 downwards.
CAGACTCATGATATCCGGACGATCAAGGAAAGGTGTAATACTTCTAAATCCCTCAGGCTCATTCTGGGTACAAAAAATATCGCCTGATTTATACAGCCCTTCAAGTTCTGTATTGTCTTGCGGATATATTTTGTTTTTTATTTTTAGCTCAAACGCATCAGGAACATTGAGAACAGTCAGGTGTTCCTCTTCGATAATATAACGGCTCTCCTGCAACTTTAAGGCGTTTAAAGAAAGCTCTAAAAGTTCCAGATTCACAGCATCAAGAGTTAAATCATTCACACTTGCATCTATTTTTTTTATCTGCATAGTATTTGTCACGAGTGTCTCTTCTTCAAATAATTCAAACAACAAATCAACACTCTCAATTGCATAGGCGGGCTTTTTATAATCTTTTAGATATTTTGCTTTTACTTCTGTATTCATTATTACTCTTTCATTTTTAATACTGATATTTTACTTAAATTTTCCATGAAAATTCATTAATTTTAAAGTATAAGAAAGTTTTATACAATATAATTCCACATGTTCAATTCAAAATTAATAAATTTCAAAAACTTACTTGTTTTTATCCTCATATACACACTTTTTTTCTTTCTTTACGGATTATATTCTTACAGTACGGCCGAAAAAGCCTTGCATGCAAATATTAAACAAGAACTGCTCCATGGTGCAAACAGTGTCCCTTTGATTCTTAAAAGTACCTACCATGATGATAATTTGCTTGCAAAGAAACCTTCGTATGCACAAGATTTTGAAAATATTAAAAATCTTACTCAGTTTATCCGTAATACCCATCTTGCGTATGTATACTCCTTCGTCCGGGATAAAAACAATATCATCAGATTTTCAAGTTCAAGTGCCAAAGAAAAAGATTTGGAACAAAACAGCAGTGACATCTACTCTTTTGATACATATACAGACCCACAACTGCAAGAGCTTTTTAACACTGCAAACTTCAACCAACCTCTTTTTAATCATTCAAAAGACAAATGGGGAGACTTTTACAGTGTCTACATCCTTAAACAGACAAAAAACGGTAAAAAATATGTTGTCGGTGCCGATTACAATATTCAGGACATCATCACACTCAAACATATACTTTTAAGTAAAATTCTGTATTTGATTGTCCCTGTATTTTTTATCATTCTGTTTTATATGTTTTTCAACTTCATCGTTGTCAAACGTTTAAACAGTATTGTGACACAAAAAACAGACGAAATTGAAAAGGCTTACAATGTTGATGCACTTACGCAGCTTGAAAATGCCAAAAAACTTGTTTATGACTTAGCTAAAAAACACAATGACATTCCCTTTTTTATTGCCATTTTGGATATTGAACATTTTGGTATGCTGAATGATATTTACGGTTATGCCTACGGAAATGAATATCTGAAATATGTTGCAAAACTGCTGCAAAAAAATATCTCTTTGGACCTGAAACTGTATAAACTCCATGCAGACTTGTTTTGCATAGTCAACACACAGACAATGCCGGTAAAAGCATTTATGCAAAAAACAGAAGATATACTCTCTGCTTTGAATCACCAAAAATTTACCTATGAGGGATATAAAACTACACTCAGTATGAAAGCCGGCATAGGAGAAGTTGTTGAAAGTTCCAATCCATTTATTCATGCCGAAATAGCCTTGAAGTTTGCAAAAAAACACAATATGCTCTTAGCCCTGTATCATGAAAATATGAATCACAACAAAAAAAACAAACGTATTTTGGATGATATAGATTATGCCCTGCAATATAACAAGGTCTACAGCTATCTGCAACCCATATATGATGTCAAACAGCACAAAATCATCAAATATGAGACACTTATGCGCCTAGAGAGACAAAACGGAGAGATTGTTGCTCCATGGTATTTTTTGGATGTAGCCAAAAAGACACCTCTTTATCATAAACTCTCTCTGCAAATGTTTACACAGGTTATTCAAATAGCCAAAAAGAACCCTTCTTTAAGCTTTTCTTTTAATATTTCCGCTTTGGATATTCAAAATTCAGAATTCTGCGAAGCCATTTTTACGCAGGCGGTCCAAGAAAATATTGCCCGGCAGTTAACCTTGGAAATTTTAGAAAGTGAGGAGTTTGACAATTTTGATGCACTCTGTAAATTTATACAAAAAGCAAAAGATGCCCGGATCACAATTGCCATGGATGATTTTGGAAGCGGATATTCCAATCTTTCAAATGTCATTAAACTGAATCTCAATTATCTTAAAATTGACGGTTCCATAGTCAAATATATTGCATCAGACATACATTATGAAAAACTCTTTAAAAATATTATCAATTTGGCAAAAGAGCTTGACCTTATAACCATTGCTGAGTATATAGAAGACGAGACGATACAAAACAAGGCTATAGAACTTGGGATTGATATGCTCCAGGGCTATCATATAGGAAAGCCTCTGCCCGATATTTTAGACTAGTCTCTCTTGGTTGTCTTACGCTTTTTCGGATTTCGTTTCGTCTGTATGCCTGTGGTATTTTTACTGTAGTGACGAACTCTTTTACTTTCAGGCTTTTTATGCTCTGCTTTGAGTTTGACTTCGTCCACATCTTTTCTTCGTATCGTCGGATCCGGTTCAAAACCTTCTACCACTTCTTGAGGAATTTTTTGTCCTATAAGCTTTTCTATATCTTTTATGTCATATTTTTCATAAATATCAATGAGAGAAATTGCCTCACCTTCACGTCCTGCACGCCCCGTACGACCGACTCTGTGAACATAATCTTCAGGAATTGAAGGCAGTTCGTAGTTAATGACATAAGGCAACTCTTCTATGTCCAAACCACGTGAAGCAATGTCGGTTGCCACCAATACTCTTGTTTTACCCTCTTTAAACTGCTTGAGTGTTTTTAAGCGGTTTGCTTTTGTTCTGTCTCCGTGAAGAATCCCACATTTTAGTCCGTCTTTTTGCAGTTCCTCAAAAAGTCTGTCGGCACTTGCTTTTGTTCTTGTAAAAACCAAAACCTGAGGAAAGTTTCTTGAACCGATGAGATACGCCAAAAGCTCGGCTTTTCTTGCAGTATCCACAAGATAGGCCACCTGATTGATTGTATCTACCGTTGTATTTTTCTTCGCTGTTTCTATAAATGCCGGTTTGGTCAAAATCAGTTTGGAGAGCCTGCGTACCTTGTCACTGAATGTTGCCGAAAAAAGAAGTGTCTGATGTCTCTTTGGCATAAGCGGATGAATTTTTCGAATATCTTTGGTAAAACCCATATCTAACATTCTGTCCGCTTCATCAAGCACAAAGATTTCCACATCTTTGAGGCTCAGACCGTTTTCTATATGTTCCAAAAGACGTCCGGGCGTTGCAATAACAATCTCCGTCCCCTTTTTCAAGGCTTCACGCTGCTTTTGCAAATCTTTGCCGCCAACCAGAATCGTTGTCCGAATCTCCATATATTTTGATAAAGCAGTAATATCATCATGTATCTGTATACTCAACTCCCGTGTAGGAGAAAGTATAACAGCACGGACTCCTTTGCCCTGTACAGGTTTTCTCAGTTTTTGCAGTATCGGCAAAACAAAAGCGGCTGTCTTGCCTGTTCCCGTCTGTGCTGTTGCAAAAACATCTTTTTTTGCCAGTACCAAGGGGATAGCCCTTGTTTGCACCAGAGTAGGCTCTGTATAGCCCAAATCCTTTATAGCATCCAGTAACGGCTTAAAAACTCCCAGCTTTTCAAATGACATTTTCTTCCCTCAATCAATTAATATATCTAATTTTAGCATATTTTCTTCCCTTTGTATCACATTTTGTTTATAAATCAGATAATAAAATTTAATAGCTGTTTCAGCAATACTTGTGATAATTTTGTGATATAATTACCAAAAAATTAAAAGTTAGCGAATGATTCAAGCCTATAAACATTATTTACATATACTGCTTAACACTGAACAGGTCAGTGAAGATGAACTCAAAGAAGCATCTATTATTATAGTACCGATGATTATAGGGCCCATAAGCCTTGTCTGGGCTCTTATTTATATCGCTTTTGAACAGTATATTCCGGCACTCATCCCTCTTTTTTACTCTTGTGTCTCATTTATAAACCTTTGGTGTTACAGGCGAAATAAAAATTTGCTAATCATTCAGAAAGTCCAAATGTTACTGGTCCTCATTTTACCATTTCTGCTCATGTGGACCTTAGGAGGCTTCGCACAGGGAAGCTATGTCATGATTTGGGCATTTTTTGCCCCTATTGCCTCGCTTATTCATGAAAAAGAGCAAAAGTCTCAGTACTGGCTCTATTCATTTGTAGCCCTGGTGGTGTTGTCAGTAGTCATAGATCCTCTCCTGATTACACATTACAATCACACCATACCGCCGCTTGCACAGGAAGTTTTTTTCTTTTTGAATGTTACTGCCGCTTTGTGCGGTATATATCTTTTACTCAAATATTTTATTCGCAAAACAGATATCAACACAAAAGAAAAACTCAAAGAAAAACACAATGAACTCATGGAATATACCCAGGATGAGTTAACCAAAATGTTTTACACAGACTCTCTGACAGGTTTGCCAAACAGACGGGCCCTGATAGAAGCAAAAAAGGAGATACACAATTTCTCGCTTCTTTTGATAAACATAGATACTTTCAGTCAGATCAATGATCTTTATGGTGAAAAATTCGGAGACAAGGTTCTTATAAAATTTTCTGAATTTTTGCAGGAAAATCTTAAAAAGAATCCGGAATGCAAACTGTTCAGACTCAGCGGAGACGAGTTTGTTTTACTCTCCAAAGAGAAAAACCGCGACACACTCAAAAATAATCTCACAAAACTTATAGAGGAGATACACAAACATCCTCTTACAATTGAAGACCATGATATCTATTTAAACATAACCGTCGGCATCTCTTTTGAAGAAACAGAACTTCTCCTGCCAACTGCAAATATGGCACTCAAACTTGCAAAAAAAGAGTCAAAAAATATCGTTTTTTACAGTGATGAAGCCTCACTCAACGAAGAATATGAAAATAATCTAAAATGGATTCAGGAGATAAAAGATGCCATCCTTGAGAACAGAATTGTTATGTTTTTTCAACCTATTATGGATAACAAAACGCGTACAGTTACCAAATACGAATCACTGATACGGCTTGTAGACAAGAAAGGCAATATTATTACACCATGGCACTTTTTGGAAATTGCAAAAAAAGCCAAACTTTATAAAAAACTGACAAAAATTGTGATCAGAAAGAGTTTTGAAGCTTTTAAAGACAATACCTATGATTTTTCCATTAATTTAACCATTGAAGATATTCTGGATCACAATATGAATGAATATATTTTTCAAATGCTGCAAAACTATGGCATAGGGAAGAGAGTTATTTTTGAAATTGTCGAGAGTGAAAGTATAAAAAACTTTGACACCGTTGAACGCTTTATAAAGAAAGTGAAATCCTACGGATGCCGTATTGCCATAGATGATTTTGGCACAGGGTACTCAAACTTTGAATACCTTATGAAACTGCAGGCAGATTTCATCAAAATAGACGGCAGTATTATCAAATCCATTCTAAACAACAAAAGTTCAGAAGTTTTGACCTCCGTCATTATTTCCTTTGCCAAAGAGATGAATATAAAAACAATAGCAGAATATGTTGAAACGAAAGAGATACATGAAAAACTCATAAAAATGGGTGTAAACAAATCACAGGGTTATTATATAGACAAACCGAGTGCAGACCTGCACTAAAACATTTTTCACTGCTGTTTATAAGTTCTCTCCTGCTATAATCGTGGTCAAATATAATTTATATAAAACAAGTACAGAGATGATAAGAAAAACTTTAAAAAAAACCTCCAAACATAAAAAACTCAGAGATTTAATAAAAAAATATAAAATACCCCCAGAGTATCTTGCAACAAACCGTAAAATGATTTCACGCGGTGTACTTATAGGTCTCTTTATAGCATTTATTCCTATGCCTATGCAGATGGCAGCCGTTTTGCTTTTTGTACCCTTTATAAAATTCAATGTACCCGTAGCTCTTGCCATGTGTTGGCTGAGCAATCCTTTGACAATGCCTCCAATGTACTATATGGAGTACCTGACCGGTTCATTTTTGCTTGGCATACAACCGGAACCTGTACAAATGACACTTGAATGGTTTTCAAACAACTTAGACAATATTTTTATACCTCTTTATTTTGGTACTGCGATCTATTCTGTTTTTGGTTCCATTGCAGGGTATTTCTTAGTAAACTTTCTTTGGAAACAATCTGTTGAAAAGGAAAAAAAGAAACATTATTCAGACAGGTAAACTGCTTTGTTTTTGCTTCACCTTTTAGTCTTTAAAGACGCATAGTCCAGACTGAAGTCTGGATTCCAAAAGAGATATTAAGGCTTAAACCTTTTGACTCTTTTTATAACTCCACGCCATTAGGCCAATGCCTACAATCAAAAAGGGAATACTAAGCAGCTGCCCGGTTGTCAAATCAATTCCTAATGAATAATCAGCTTGGCGAACTTTGACAAATTCAATTAAAAATCTTGCACTGAAAACCAACACAAGAAAAAGCCCAAACAAAAAGCCCTTTTGCAGCTTCTTATAGTTTCCTTTATAAATCAATGTCAATACAAAAAAGATAAAAAGGTAGGAAAAAGCCTCATAGAGTTGCACAGGATGTCTTGGAATCATATCCACCCTGCTAAAGACAACAGCCCAGGGCAGGTCACTCGGTTTGCCTATAATTTCGGAATTTATAAAATTTCCCATGCGGACAAAAAAACCAAAAAGTGCCGTGGGGATTACAAGCCGGTCAATCAGCCATAAAAAGTCTGTTTTATACTTTTTACATCCGTAATACAGAGCAATCAAAACACCCAGTCCACCACCGTGAGAGGCCAATCCGCCTTCCCATACGGCAAAAATCTTCATAGGCTGTGCCAGATAATAATCCGGATCATAAAACAGGACATGACCGAGTCTTGCTCCTATAACTATTCCGACGACCGCATACAAAAAAAGCGGTTCAATCGTGCTTTCATCTTTGTTTTCCAAACGATAAACCCATTTCATAAACTCCAAACCCGAAAGTATCGCTGCAGCAAACAACAGCCCGTACCAATGTACCTGCAAGGGTCCAAATGAAAGTAAAATAGGGTCAGCGTTCCAGACAAAATGATTCATACTACTCTTTTAACGCCTCTGCTATAAGTTCAATCGGATTTTTAAAAACCGTCTCAACCCCAGCATTGTGCATAGAGTTGTTTATCTGCATACGGCAGGCACTGCACTCTGCACTGACAATCTCAGCCTTTGTTTCTTTAATCATGGCCGCTTTTGGCACACCTGCAGCTTTTGCAAAATGATACTTTTCTGTCTGCATGGTCACACCGCCAAATCCGCAGCATAAATTCGGATCACTCATTTCCACTATTTTATAGTTTTGGCGAATCAGATTTCTCGGTTCTTCGTGAATGCCCTGCATCTTTTTCGCATGACAGGGGTCATGGTATGTGACTATCGGACTTGCTTTTTTCTTGGATGCCAGGAGATGTTCCAAATGGGTATGGTGCTGCAGCCACTCCGTAGCCATAAAAACCTTCTCCATAACCGCTTTGGCACGGGCTTTCCACTCCGGCTGGTCATGAAAATAGTGTTCATAATCTATTTTGAGCATTGCACTGCATGTAGCCTCAGGAACGATAATAGCCTCAACATCTTTGGCAAAACTCTCAAAGTATTCTATGTTAAACTTTGCATTTGCATCAACTGTATCAAAATCACCTGTAAAATACGCAGGCGCAGAACAGCATTTTTGACTTTTTGCCAAAAATGCATCAATTTCAAGCACTTCTAAAATTTCTAAAAGAGAATCTCCTATGTTTTTGTAATTGTAATTTGCCAAACAGCCTATAAAAACAGCTACTTTTCGCTTTCCGCCGTTGTTTATATTTTCAGGATGAGAATTTAAAAAAGATGTTTTTGTCAAACTCGGCATCAATCTGTCAGATTTTATAATCGGCAGATTGAAGCGTGATGTCATAGAATTAATATCATCTTTGATTTTAAATCCGCAGGTCTGAAAGGTATACCCAAGCTTAAATGCAATGTCATTGAGCCATCTGTGACGCAGAAGCAAAAAGAAGGCTTTTTTGTACCATGCTATACCGAATTTTTGTGCAATGTCACTGCGCACCTGCTCTATTATCATATCTGTCGGCAGTGACTTGGGGCACACTTCAACACAGGCCGTACATAAAAAACAGCTCTCAAATATATCTTTTGCCGTCTTGTCCAGCTCCAGATTTCCGCGTTTGTATGCGCCCAAAAGGTCTATAAATCCACGTGGAGAAGTCACCTCATCCGCATTGACATTATGAATGGTACACACAGGAATACACTTCCCGCATTTGACACAATCATCAGCAATCTCATTAAAATTAAAAATATCTTCTGGTTTTTTACTCATACTTACACCGTCTTTGAAAATGTTTTGTCACTGCCGGCATGACGCTTCATATAGGCATCAAAAGGCATGGCAATATTTCGAATGAGCAGGGTGCCTGTTGGGGAACACTCTATATACTCATTATTCATTGTTATTAATTCTTCTTCCATAAAAGGTTTTAAATCCAAAAGTGCATCTTCAAAATACTTTTTAAATTCCAACCCAAACATGGCTTCAAATCTTTTAATATCAAGCTTGAAATTACTCATGAGTTCCATAATGACATGCTGGCGAATCATATCATCTTCACTCAAAGCCACTCCCCGTTCAAACGGCAGTTTGCCTGCATCAATTGCTGCTTCATACGAAGGCATATCTTTAAAATTCTGAGCATAGTAATCAACTCCTTCTCCGATGGAAGTCAGTCCTACTCCAATCAAGTCTGCTCCGCCTTTGGTGGTATAGCCTTGAAAGTTTCTATGCAACTCACCCTTGTCTATGGCTTTAAAAAGTTCATCTTCTGGTTTCGCAAAATGATCCATACCTATCATTTTATACCCGTTGTTTGTTAAAAAGTCAATTGTGTACTGCATAATCTGCAGTTTTTCATCAGGACGCGGCAGTGTTGTTTCATCTATCTTGCGCATTGTCTTTTTCAGCCATGGCACATGTGCATAGTTAAATACCGCAAACCTGTCAGGATTTAACGTCAATGCCAACGAAAGCGTCTCTTTGAATGTATCAAGTGTTTGAAAAGGCAGCCCGTAAATCAAGTCAACATTGACTGAGTCCATATTGTATTTGCGTGCCAGATCCATTGCATCTTTTGTGATATTATACGGCTGGACGCGATGCACAGCAACTTGCACTTTTTCATTGAAATCCTGAATACCAAAACTTACACGGTTAAATCCGTGTTCACTCATCACACGCATTTGCTCTTCATTGATATGGCGCGGGTCTATTTCACAGGAAATCTCTGCATCTGCGACAAAATTCGGAAAATAGGACTTGATTTCAGTTATGATTTCATCTAGTTGTGCAGCAGAAAAAAAAGTAGGCGTACCTCCGCCAAAATGCATTTGAATCACGTCTCGCTTACAATCCAAATGCTCTGAAAGAATTTTCAGTTCACGCTTGAGATACTCCATATACCGAATCATTTTATCTTCTTTTGAGGTAAAAACAACATTGCACCCACAAAAATAACAGGCATTTTTACAAAATGGTAAATGAAAATAAAGGCTCAAAGGACGAGAAGAGTCCTGTGTTTGCAGTTTTTTTATATATTCGTCATAACCAAAGGCATCATTAAATTCCAACGCTGTAGGGTACGAGGTATATCTTGGTCCCGGCTTGGAGTATTTTGTAAATTTTGCGAAGTCTAATTCCATCTGTTGCTTCCCTCTGTCAATAATTCATTGGATTATCTCCAAAAAGTGTTGAAGAACTCATAAAAGCATGTGAGTTTCGAATGAAATCTAATTTTCATTTTATATTTAAAGCCAACACCTATTGAATGACACTCTTTTTGATATACGCTTCAGTATCTTGGATGTAATTGGTATTGATAGAGTATTTTCGACTGTCTAACGCACCCATTATGTTGATAAAAGTAAAATACAACATGATAAAAATTAATATTTTTGTCATATACTTTTGTCCATATTCTTTAAGGTAAATCACAACAGGAAGAATGGCAAAAGGAAAAACAATGATAAGGTGCCAGTAGCTAAAAATAATCGGCGACAAAACAGAACTGACAAACACCCCGACAAGTGCACCAAACACATACAGAAGCAGCCATTCCTGTTTTGTTTCTATGGGTTGATGTCTTGTAAATAATTTTCCTTTGACAAGTGTGTAAAAATATCTGTTTGCTTTGTAAGATATGTAAATTGTAAAAGCACCTACTGAAAAAACAAGTGCTTTATACCCATACACAAAAATCATCTGCACAAAATGCGAAGCCCCCAGCCAGTCAAAATGTGCACTGGCAATGAGCTTGTTTGGAAAGAAAAAAGAACCATAGCGCAACCAGTAAAGAAATGACTTCAGGACAGGATAGACATGCACACCGCCCCAGCCTATATACCGTCCCGTATCATCAGCATGATGGATTATTGCACTGTTTTGCATCACGGTCAGCAAATAAGGCACCAAAGAGATACCAATAACAAGCGTTCCAAACAACACGCCGTACCAATTTACTTTTACCATGTTTCTATAAAGCAGATAGAGTGAAATAAGCGCAAGTATAATCCACGAATAATGAAACTGCAACGCCAACCCTATAGCTGTTACATGTAAAAAAGAATAAACAAAAGAACTTTTCTCACGCTGTTTGTAGGCAGTCCAAATATGCAGGGCAGAAAAGAAAAAAAGATATGACGGATTGTATAAAATATTTTCAAACAAAAACCAGGGATTGAGCCAGTACAGCACCAAAAAGATCAAACGAACATCTGTTTTGTATATATCTTTGAGCACACTGTCCAAGAGAAAATAAGAAGCAAGATGCAAAAATATCAAAAAAAGCATCGGAGACATCGGCGAGTCATAAAACATCACAGGCAGTGCTACCACATAAGAAATCATACTTCCCGGTACATTACCGACCGCACTTGCCGCATTGCCGTAGTTAATCCAGACATGATTATATGCCCCCATATAACCCTTGTAAAGCATTTGCGTCTGATCACCGGTGAGGATTTGGTGCTGTGCATAAAACCATGCCAAAAACAGACCCAAAACAAGTAAACTTATCTGAATAATTTTAAATCTTTTTTCTAAAAACAAATCAACTTCCTTTTTTAAATATTTGGAACCTAAACTTTAAACTTGAAAAGAGCACAAAGCCATTTAATCGGAATCGGTACTTTAGTACCGACTGAGAGTGGAAAGACTATTGCAACAGCCGGCACTGAAGTACCGGTTCCGAAAAAGCATTAATTTTCTTAACTTAATGGCATTGACAAAAAAATTATTTAAATGTCCAAAACTTATGAATAACAAATGTAATAAGCGGCATTATAGCAACTATCACCAGTGTGTGCAAATAGCTGTTTTGAATCGGAAAAATATCAGAAAGCAGATAAGAAAACAGAAAAGTTCCATACTGCACCAAAAAAAATTTCATGAACTTTTTTATATGAAAAGTGCTGTGAAATACATAGAGCGTCTGAAAAACATAAGAAAAGACAAACGCCGTAAAAAATGCAAAGGTATTGGCAACAAAAACAGAGGCCGCAAAAAAGTAAATAATTGCCCAGGCAGTCAAAAGATGCACAAGCGTTGCTATGACTCCAAAAAAGCCGTATTTTGCCAACTGAAGTATATGACTTTTAATATTCATCTTCTACTATATAAATCGGTCGGTTTTTTGATTCTACATAAATTCTGCCGATATATTCGCCGAGTATGCCTATGCCCATCAGCTGAATACCGCCTAAAAAGAGTACAACCGTAATCATAGAAGCATACCCGGGAGTATCTGCGCCAAACAAAAGCGTTTTTAAGATAATCCATGAACCGTAAATAAAAGAGATAAAAGCAAGCCCCAAACCTATATATAGCCACACACGAAGTGGTGCCGTTGAAAAACTCGTGATACCGTCAAGCGCGAAGTTCCACAACTTCCAGCCGTTAAAACTGCTGTCTCCGGCAATACGCGCATCTCTTTTGTATTCAACAACCGCCGTTTTAAACCCAAGCCAGGCAAAAAGCCCTTTCATAAAACGCTGACTCTCAGGCAGTTTTTTCAGTTCTTCAACCACCCGTCGTGACATTAATCTGTAATCACCGACATTATGAGGAATCTCAATATCTGAAATTTTATTATGAATTTTGTAAAAAAATTCGGCACTGATACGTTTGGCAACACTGTCTGTTGTACGATCGACACGCTTACCAACGACCACATCATAGCCTTCTTTGTATTTTTTGATAAAATCAAGTATCAACTCAGGTGGATCTTGTAAATCAACGTCTATAGGAACGACAACTTCCCCTTTGGATGCATCAATCCCGGCTGTAAGTGCCGCCTCTTTGCCAAAGTTTCTTGAGAGATTTATTACTCGTACATTGTCATACTCTTTGGATTTTTCTTTGAGCACAGACAAAGTACTGTCACGACTCCCGTCATTTACAAAGACTATTTCAAAATCTTCACCGGTGTACGCCAAAACAGAGAAAATTTTGTTCAGAAATACATCTATAACATCTTCTTCATTATAACAGGGAACGACTATGGATAAAAAAGGATTACTATTTTTCATACACTAATTATACCTTTTTTAATTTTATTTGTGTACACTTTTCAGATAAATAAAGAGGTGCTTACAAAATCATGAACATTGACAAAATAGTAAAACTCATACGATATACTGCAGGACTTCCAAAAAGTATTTATGTCAACCTGAGACTTTTGCCACTTTCACAGGCAGTTCTTCTGCCTATAATAGTTTCCCGTAAAACAAAACTGCGTTCTTTATCTGGAAAAGTGCAACTCTCCAAAGTAAAAACCGGCATTGTTCGCATAGGTTTTGGTGGAACAGATATGATGGATTATGCTTATGAACGCACTATTTTAAAAATTACAGGAAAGATTCATTTTCAGGGCAAAACAAAAATTGGCGTAGGTGCAAAAATAATGGTCAGCGGAAACCTTACTTTAGGAGACAGGTTTGATATCACCGGTGACGCCACCATAATCTGTGCAAAAGAGATTGAAATCGGGAACAACACTATGATAGCGTGGCAAAGTATCCTTATGGATACCGACCAGCATGCTATTTATAATGCGCAGCATACTGTTATCAATCAAGATAAAAAAATCACTATTGGCAATAATGTCTGGATAGGGGCGAGAAGTTTGATACTCAAAGGGTCTGTAATTCCGGATGGCTGTATTGTCGGTGCAAATACAACAATTACAAAATCTTTCACTACGAAAAAAAGTATTATTGCAGGCAATCCTGCTGAAATTTTAAAAGAAAATATAAGTTGGAATCATTAATGCATCCAGTTCGTGATACCTTTTTTCACAACAACAGCTGGATTGCCAACAGCGATAGAAAAAGCAGGAATATTTTTTGTCACAGTAGCATTGATGCCTAACACACTTCCGTCCCCTATATCTACTCCTTTTAAAACAGTAACGTTATCAGCAAGCCAGACGTGTTTGCCTATTGCAATGTCTTTCCCTTCATTGATAACAGCAGTGTCGACATAAATAAAATGCCCGTCTGAAGTCATAATTTTCACATTTCTAGACAACATACACTCATCCTGAATAATTAATTTTTTGCCCTCTTTTGCTGAGAGATAGCAACCGTGACCCACAATAGTATTTTTACCTATATGTATGGAACAGTTGTCTCCTAAAATTTCTATCTGTGTGTATCGTATCGTTACACCGTCTTCAATAGTCAGGCTGTTATTTTTTCCTTTTATGGAAATATCACAGTTGGTAATTTTTGCGTTTTTTGCAAGCGACAAAACAACGCTGCCTTTGATTCTTATTTTATTGCGGAGCTTTTGAAGGAGTGTAAATTTTTTCATCTTATTGCTCTGTAGAGTTTCTCAAGCTGTGCAGTATAATCAAACTTTTCTTTTACTTTTTTAAAAGCTGCTTGAGCAATTCCTTCTTTTACATGTAAATCATTATATAAAAATCGGATTTTCTCTCCCAAGTCATCTACACTTCCGTCAAACAGCAGTCCATCCACATCCTCATCTATAATTTCCAATGGCCCCCCTTTGCATGTAGCTATGACCGGAATTCTGTTTGCCATCGCTTCAATGACTACAAGTCCAAAGGTTTCGTTTTCTGTGGCAAGCACATTCACGTCAAAAAGTTGCATATGCTCATTCACATCTTTTGTAAAACCGGTAAAAATCACTTGTTGTTCTATGCCCAGCTTTTTTACATACGCCTGCAGTTCCTGTGCATAATTATCATCCATAAAAGCTCCCACAACAACTGCTTTTAGATTTGCATCTTTTAACCTTGCTACAGCTTCTAAAACTTTATACTGTCCTTTGCCTTTTTCTATTCTGCCGACAATTCCGACAACAAAAGCATCTTTAAGTTGATATTTTTGTCGCAATTGCGCCACTTTATCTGCATCTGTCTCCGGAGTTTTTACGCCAAGATAGACCATTTCAAGTTGTGGTCTTACTTCTGCAGGAATGAACTTTTCAAGCTGTTTTTTCACCTGCAGGGTTACCGCATGTATCATATCAATATTTTTATAAAGCCATTTATGGTAAAAATCATCTTTAAAACGGGTCATTCCCATATGTCGGCTCTGCACCAGCTTTGGTTTTTTTCTGCTCAGTACTTTAGCCAAAACAGCCGTTACGATATCTTTACTCCAGTGAAAATGTACTATATCAATGTCATTTTCATCTATATATTTAGCCAGTTGCAAAGCCGGTATAAATGGAAAAAATTTATTTCGTTTAAGATAAAATTTGTCATTGATATCAAGATAGTCATCAAGTTTGCTTTGCGGTGCTACAACCACTTTACATGTAGTCTTTTTAGAAAACTCTTCATAACAACTTGCCACAAACATCTCAAGCCCACCCAGTCCGTGTGCCAGACACAATTCCAAAATATTTTTATTTTTCATACAGTTTGTCTATGAGTTGTTTTGTAACGGCGAATACATCCGCAACTTCCGGTGAGGTATATTCAACATTAAAAACACAGTCATGCTTCTCTTCGCGTGGCCAATACCGAAACGGCGGTATATGAAAAAAGATGCCTACTGTCGGAATCTCCAATGCAATGCCCATATTTCGCACACCGGTGTCATTAGAAACAAGGCATCGACTGTTTGCCAAAAAGTGCATTACTTCTTCTATAGGCATAACTTCTTGAAGTTTTATGTTTTTTCTCTCTTTGAGCGGTTCGTAAATTTCATAAAATTTTTCATCTTTGCCGATACCTTGAAGAATAACATGATCATAATCCTGATAGTTTTGGGACATCTTTGCAATTAACTCCCGAAACTTATCTTCCTCCCAACACTTGCTTTTTGTCGAAGCACCGGCAAAATAAACAATTTGTTTGAGATCCTCTGTTTTCGGGTATAGTTTTTCCAATCCGTAATGAAGCGGAAACTCTGTTTTTGCCCCTAAAATATTGAGCATATGTTCCACAGAAACAGCCTCCACAACAAAATCACTTCTGAGTGTCGCTATATCAAAAAACATTCTTCTGATAGTTCTATACGGGTAACCTATTTTTAATTTTGCCTGAGACAAAAAAACCAGTAAAAGGCTCAAAGTACTGTCTGTCAAATCAAATATAATATCCTGAGGAGGCAGTTCTTTTGCCTCTTTGATCCGCGTAAGAAGTCCTGTTTTTGAACCGTCTTCTTTATATCTGCTCATTACATGTAATGCATCTGTCAGATCCTCTGGAATGCCGTACATATAATGTTTTACAACACTTAAAGTAATTTTTGCATTGGGGAAAAATTTACGAAGTTCTATCAAAAAAGGACGTATGTTCATAAAATCGCCGATAGCCGCATGACGGATAACTGTTATACTTTTTATATCTTGCGGTTTTTTGTCTTTTAAATATTCTCGTGCTTTTTGAGATGCAAACGCACTGCCTCTTCTAAAATTTAACTTCAAGCTAATGCCTTTTTTTGTATAATTATTTTTATTATACAAAATTATTTATGAGAGTTCTATGAAATACAAACTAAATCCGTCTTTTGAAAATGAGTTTAAAGATTTTTTGCTGCACATGCAAAAATATTTCAGGGATAACAAAAACTCTATTCACAAAGCCCGCAATGAACTAAAAATAATTTCTTACAAAGAGATACAGACTGTTGTCAAATCTTTTAAAATTCCAAACTTCTTTCGTCGCATTTTTTATACCTGTTTTCGGGATTCAAAAGCAAAAAAATCGTATGACAACTCCATAAAAGTAGGCAATTTTGCACCTGAACCTATCGGGTATATTGAGTTTTACAGACAGGGACTTCTGGCTGAGAGTTATTTTGTGGCAAAAAAATTTGATTATGATTTTACAATCCGAGAACCTTTACTCGATAAAAATTTTCCAAAAAGAGAAAAAATTCTAAAAGCCTTTGCCCGCTTCAGTCTGCAACTGCATAATGCCGGTATATTTCACAATGACTATTCTCCGGGAAATATTTTGATCAAACAAGAAGCTGAAAACTATATATTTAAAATAGTAGATGTTAACCGCATGGATTTTTGTTCCCTAAATGAAAATAAAAGAGCAAAAAGCTTTGCAAAACTCTGGGCAAGCAATGCAGATTTACAGATCATTGCGCAGGAATATATGCAACACCGCAAAGTCAAAGAAGATTTTGTACAAAAGGTTATAGAGTATTCTGTTCAAAACAAAAGACGAAAAAACTTCAAAAAACGACTCAAAGGAAAAGAAATTGATTGGTAATATCTCTGCTGTCGTATTAGCAAAAAACAACGAAGCAACTATACAAAAAACACTCCAATCTCTGCGCGAATTTGAAGATGTTGTGGTGTATGACAACGGTTCTACTGACAAAACAATGGAGATTGCAAAACAGTTTTCAAATGTAAACTTAGTCCAAGGCGAATTCAAAGGTTTTGGCTGGAGCAAGAATCAAGCGGCAGGTTTTGCCAAAAATGACTGGATTCTCATCATCGACAGCGATGAAGTCATCGATGATACTTTGAGAAAGACACTGCAAGAAAAAAAGCTTGATGCGCACACTGTCTATATTCTAAATTTTCGAGCTTTTTACAAAAATACAGAAGTCAAACACTGCGGCTGGAACAATCAAAAAATCAAACGCCTCTACAATAGAACCGTCACAAAATATAATGACAATGATGTCCATGAAGACATCATCACAGAGGGTTTGCATACAGAGATTTTAGACGGCAACGTACTGCATTACAGCTACCAGAGCATAGAGCAGTTTGTAAACAAAGCCAACACCTACTCCACTCTTTTTGCAAAAAACAATGCAGGCAAAAAAAGTTCTTCTCCGGCAAAAGCTTTCTTTAACGGAGCCTATTCTTTCATTAAAACCTATTTTTTCAAACAGGGATTTCGAGACGGCTATGTGGGACTTGTCATCGCCTGTTCGCATATGGTGACGAATTTTTATAAATATATCAAACTCTATGAACTCAATAAAGAACAAAAAAACAAAAAACCCGGTCGGCACTAAAGTACCGATTCCAAAATATTTCTCGGAACCGGTACTGCAGTGCCGGCTGTTAGAACTTTCTTGCCATTTTCAGCCCAGACTACAGAAAAAATTTAGTTTTTTTCTAAGTTATGCTTTAGCATTAAAAGTCTGAGTTCCAAAGTGTTTCTCAGAACCGGTACTTCAGTGCCGGCTGGTGTATGCCTGAATATTTTTATACGTTTAGCAAATCATGTTTCACTGCTTCAAACATCTCTGCACGCTTGGCTTTATCACTCGGCAACATATAATGTGTTTGCAGTTTTTCATCCCCAACGGCTTTCCATCTCTGCGCACTTGCAAACTTTGAGTCACCAAAAAATGTCATCGTCGGGGTTCCTGCTAAAGATGCCAAATGATAGGTACCTGTAGAAGTAGAGATAAAAAGTTTAAAACTGCTGATAAGTCTTGCAAAATTTACTATGCCGTCATTTGAGAGATAAAAAACAGCATCAGTATCTTGCAGACGCTTTTGCATCTCTTCTTCCAGGCTTTTTTCATCCGGACCAAAAGTTAGTACTACACTATACCTGTTTACATGTAAGGTTTCACGAATCAGTATTTCATACTCATCCAAATTCCAGTTGGCATCCGAAGAACCGCCAAAACCTACATGAAAAGCTATAACATCTTTTGTTATATTATACTTTTGGCAAAACTTTTCATACTCCTTTTGGGCATTATCAAACTGAAGCAGTGGTTTTGGATATTGCAGTTTAATATCCGGAAAAAGAGTTTGTGTCAGTGCAAGATTGTATTCAAACTCAGCCATTTTAACTTCACTGCGTCTCTGTTTTATTCGTTTGTTATAAAAGATCTGCGCTATTTTTGTTGCGGGAGCAATTCTTGTTGGTATGCCTGCTAAAAACTGTGCAAGTGCCACTCTTGTATTTGAAAAAAGCGTGACTGATGCATCAATATCTGAATGTTTGAGCTTTTTGGCAAGTGAAAAAACAGAGCTTTTTCCATCATCTACAATAACCTCATCTATAAAGTTACATGTAAGTGCCAAAGCTTTGTTCACAGGAGCGACAAGTGCTATGATTTTATTTTTAGGATTATGCTGTTTAAGGAGATACATTGCCGGCAACGCTGTTATAAAATCGCCTAGCTTGTCTGTACGCACGACCAATATTCTCATTCCGTATTATCCTAACAAAAGAATTCAAAACTAATTTTTATTTTTTTCGGAAACGATGCTTTAGCTTCGTCTTTTAGGCATATAAGCAAATCAGCCCAGGTTAAAATCCAGGTTCCAAAAAAACTACATAATTTTTATAATCTGTCTCAGTTTTTATGTATTTTATCCTAAAAAGGATATAATCCTACTTATGAAAAAACCTTTTACCTGGGATGATTATTCCGACCAACCGGCACCGCTGCAAGACAAGAGATACAAAAAGTTTATGCGTAAAAAAGAAAAATTTTCTTTGCTTTTCACATTTGTCTCTTCTTTGATTATTCTTCCCTTGAGTATTTTGATGATGCCCTTTGTCAAAAGAAAAGAGGTTAATACAGCAAACTTTTTTTCTTTAGGTGTCGACTGGCAGAGAAACACTCAAGAGACACAGGCAATGCTTGAAGAGTTGAAAGTAAAAAGCATTCTTGTCCGTTTTAAACTTTGGGAGATGGACCGACTCAATGAACTTGCAGCATTTATCAAGCAAAACAGCAATAAGCAGATTATACTTAAAATCCTGCAGGACCGTGAACATATAGAAGATTTACAACTCCTTAAAAATAATTTACATGTAATCTTTACAAGCTTGGGCACCTCTGTAACACGCTATGAAATCGGTTCAACACTCAACCGTGCAAAGTGGGGATTTTTCTCCGTACGCGAATATCTTGATTTTTATAAAGTTGCATATGATTTGAAAAAAAAGGAATTTCCCGACATTCGGCTCCTTGGCAGCGGTGTTATAGATTTTGAATTTTACTTTACTGTACACACTCTTTTTAACTTTTGCAAATGCAGATATGACGGCATTGCGGCACTTTTATATGTTGACAGACGTGGTGCTCCTGAAAATACACAGCTCGGATTTACCCTAAGCGATAAAATTGCCCTGCTGAGCACTCTGGTGTGGCTCTCTTTAAAAACAAAGCAGGAGTTACATGTAACCGAAGTGAACTGGCCTCTCTCAAATACGGCACCTTATGCACCGACAAGTGAGTATGAATGTGTCAGTGAAGCACTCTATGCTGATTATATGCTGCGCTACTATCTTTTGACTTTTGCTTCCCAGCAGGTCGATTCCGTCTCCTGGCATCAGCTCATAGCTCCCGGCTACGGTCTGGTTGACAACAGAGAAGGGATTAAAAAAAGAGAAGCTTTTTATACTTACCTGTACATGCTTCAAACACTTGAAAATGCGCAGTTTTTACGCATGGATATTAAACGAGGCTACTACACAATG
This sequence comes from Sulfurimonas sp. ST-27, assembly GCF_048081595.1. Taxonomy (GTDB): domain Bacteria; phylum Campylobacterota; class Campylobacteria; order Campylobacterales; family Sulfurimonadaceae; genus Sulfurimonas; species Sulfurimonas hydrogeniphila. The sequence goes on along the minus strand of NZ_CP182226.1, from coordinate 728,643 downwards.
CAGGTACTTGTCAATGACAAGATACTTCAAATCCACTGGTCACTCAAAGAAACAACCCTCCAAAATCAAGACTTTTTTGATGTTTACTCCAAAACCGGTGAAAAAATAGAAGATGAAACCTTGACTGTCGGCTCTTCTCCTTTGTATATTTTCATTACAAAAGAGGTAGGAAAACAGGTCAATGCAAGTGAGCGCATCTAATATGAAAATTTTAATCATTTTGCCAAACTGGCTGGGTGATGCCATCATGGCAACTCCGGCCATAGAACTTTTGGCTTTAAAATATCCCAATGCACAGTTTACTTTTGTCGGCAGTTATGTCAGCATAGAAGCACTCAAACACCACCCTTTATGTGAACGTGCCATTGTTGATGAGACAAAAAAAGCATCTTCGCGTCTTGTGGCAACCTACAGACTGGCAAAAGAGCTGGGAACTTTTCATCTGGCAGTCAGCTTTCGGGATCAAATCCACTCTACTCTGTTGCTGCGTTTTACAAGCACCGTCATCTGCTGTGCAAGGGCTTCGTGGCATTCAAGACTGCTTCTTTCACACACACCGAAGATCAGAACAAACCAACACTTGGTAGAGCAGTACACACAAATTGCCATGGTCAATGTAGATGATTTTACCCAGGAAATTCCACCGCTCAAACTTTATATAAAGGCAAAAAGTTTTGAAAAACCGACACTTGGTATCAATGCCGGTGCAACCTACGGCAGTGCAAAAAGATGGTACCCCGAACGTTTTGCCCAAGTTGCGGCTTATTTTAGCAAACAGTATGACATTATAATATTCGGCGGGCCCAATGAGGTCGAAATGGCACAAGAGATAGAAGATAATCTCAAAGCTTTACATGTAAACAACTATATAAATTTAGCCGGAAAAACAAATATAGAGGAGTTATGCGCAAATATCGGCGGATGTTCTCTTTTTATTACCAACGACAGTGGACCTATGCATGTAGCTGCCGCGTATCAAGTACCCACAGTAGCTATCTTTGGACCGACAAGATATAAAGAGACTTCGCAGTGGAAGAATGAAAAGAGTATCATCGTCCGGCATGAACTCGACTGTAGTCCGTGTATGAAGCGGGAATGCCCACTCAAGCATCACGACTGCATGAAAGGCATTACAGCTTCTGAAGTTATAGAAGCTGTAAAAAAGTCAGCAGTTTAAAATTCAAATTTAAACCCTATATATCCTGATGCATTGTATGTGAAATTTCCTCTTAGATCATCATAATCAGTTCTGATGTGCCGGTACCCAAGCACAACATGACCATGATCGATAACCTCGGCATCACATTCCACTCTGTATTCAAAATATTTATTTGCTTTGTCAAAGCTTAAAACTTTTGGCGCATAATAAACATCTGCGTGTAAAGCCATAGGGACGACTGTTGCCGAAGGTAAAGCATACTCAAATACAATTCCCAAAGGCAAAGCTCTGTAATCCTTTGTATAGTTCGCTTTAATACCCAAACCAACAGACAGGTCACTCTCACCCACCTCTTTTTTCATTAAAAAACTAACTTCATACAGTGCTTCATTGTTTACACGATTTGCATTATCAGCATCTAAAAATCGAACTCCCACAAACATCGTTTCCGGTTCAACATTCTCATTAAACTGTCCAACATCAAGATTTGCATTTAATTCTAAATCTTCATTGTTTATATTGATACTTGCACTGTTCATTGCAAATACAGCCACAGCCGAAACTGCCATTAAAGTGATTTTTTTTAACATGTTTTTCCTTGTATTTTTTCTATTGTTTTTGTTGTACTTTTACCATCGACAAAATCAACCAGTCGTAACTCACCAGCAAATTCCGTACCTATAACCTCTTTTCCTGCATAATCCCCTCCTTTTACAAGTACATCCGGCTCTATCATTTTAATCAGTTCATAGGGTGTATCTGCTTCAAAAGGCACGACAAAATCGACCGCTTCAAGTGCAGCCAGCAAATAGGCTCTGTCCTCCGCAGGATTTACAGGACGGCTCGGACCTTTGAGACGAGAAACCGAGGCATCAGAATTAAGCCCGACAATCAAAACATCCCCAAAACTTTTGGCAATTTGCAAATACTTTACATGCCCTACATGCAAGATATCAAAACAGCCATTTGTAAAGACTATTTTTTTACCGCTTTTTTTGTATCTTTGCACAATGGCATCGATCTCTTCAAAATTTTTAATATGCGCATCCGAGGTACTTTTATGCAAAGAAGCCTCATAATCTTCTATCTCATCAATGGTTACTGTAGCCGAGCCTATTTTGCCAACCACGACACCTGCTGCAAGATTTGCAAATGCTGCTGTCTCTTCAAGACTTTTGCCGACACTTAAAGCAAATGCAATAGAGGCTATCACCGTATCACCCGCACCTGTTACATCAAATACTTCTTTGGCAACGGTAGGAAAAATTTTTACTTCCTCTTCATATGTTGCTATTCCCTCTTCTGAAAGTGTTATCAAAGAAACATCCAAATCACACTCATTTTTCAGTTTCAAGAGTGCTTTTTTTAAAGATGCTTCATCATTTATATCAATACCTGTTGCCAAAACCGCTTCTTTTTTATTTGGTGTCAGCAGATAAGCTCCACGATATTTTGAAAAATCTTTTCCTTTTGGATCAACCAAGACTTTTACATTATGTTTTTTTGCAAGTTTGATGATGCCCTGTGAAAGTTCCTGTGTCAACACACCTTTGCCGTAGTCGGACAAAATCACTGCATCATAGGTATCAATACTTTTTGCAAGGGAATCTAAAATCTTTTGTACACTTCTTGGAAGTATGTCATTTTTACTCTCTTTGTCATATCTGAGAATTTGTTGGGAAACGGCAATAACACGACTCTTTTTTGATGTTTTTCTGTTCTTCTCTATAATTAAATTTTGCGTATTGACATTAATAGCATGCAACATTTTCACAAGTTCTTTACCATTGTCATCATCACCCATCACACTGCTGACACTGACATTTGCACCCAAAGCTTTTAGATTGTTAACCACATTTCCCGCACCGCCTAAAACTGTCGTTTCTTTATTGATATCCACAACCTGCACAGGTGCTTCAGGAGAGATTCGTTCACAACTCCCCCAAAGGTAGTGGTCAATCATCAAATCGCCCAGAACCAAAATGTTTGGTTTTGCCTCTTTAAATACCTGCATCTATTTTACTTCTGTCTCATATATACGTTTAATTTCCGGCACATAAGCTTTTATGCCCTCTTCCATCTCATAAGCCGGTGTATAGCCCAAAGCCTCTTTCGTTGTTGCTATATCTGCTTCTGTATGAAACTGGTACGAACCGATATACGGGTTTGGAATATATTCGCATTCCAAAGAGGTACCCAACTCTTTTTGCAAAATATCAACAATATCCTGAAAACTTCTCGCCTTTCCTGTTCCGACATTGTATATACCGCTTGTATTTGGCTGCATTGCTTTTATATTGGCCTGTATAATATCTTCTATATAGATAAAATCTCGAAGAATTTTATCGCTGCCTTCAAAAAGACGGGGATTTTTTTCTGCAAGTATCTGATGTCCAAACTGCAACACCATTGAAGCCGTTGTGTTTTTAAAATATTCACGCGCACCGTACACATTAAAATAACGAAGCCCTACTATATTGATATCGCACTCTTTCATATACTCGCGGCTTAAATGATCCATAGAGAGTTTTGAAAAACCGTACACATTGTTTGGTGCCTCTCGCCCAACTCGCTGCGGAGACTCAGCATTTCCGTATGTTGCGGCAGAAGATGCATATATCATACTGGCATTATGTGCCACAGCCAGGTCAAGCAGATCTTTATAGGCATTGACATTTGTTTTTATCATCAAATCCTGTTCCTGTGCCGTTGTATCAGAAATGGCCGCTTCATGGAAAATATAATCAAAGTCATAATTTACTTCCAAGTCAAGCAATAAATCTTTATCGTTAATATCACCGCTGATAATTTCACCGTTAAAGCCTATGAGATTTTTAAAATGTCCGAAACTTTTTAAATTTCCGTTACTCAGTGTCTCTGTGCTTCGAAAACTGTCAAGTACCACAATTTTGGCATCCGGATGGTTTTCTTGAAAATAAAATGCTAAATTTGAACCGATAAATCCCGCACCGCCTGTAATAAGTATTGTTTTGTCTTTTAAGTCATCTTCTATGTATCGCATCTTCCCATCCGTCTAAATAAATTTTAATAAAATGATACCTTTTAATTCATTAACAAGTATTTAAGACTTTACCCATTATAATATAAATTGAATTCGAAATTAAGGAAACAAAATGAAAAAAATCGTAATCGCTTCAATCGCTACATTAGCATTAGTTACAGCTGCATCTGCTGCAGTAAACGGGAAAGCTTGTGCTGCATGTCATGGTGCTAACTGGGAAAAGAAAGCAATGGGTAAATCTAAAGTTGTTGCTAACATGACTCACGCTGAAATTGCTGAGGCTCTTAAAGGGTATAAAGCTGGAACTTTCGGCGGACCAATGAAAGGTATCATGAAAGGGCAGGTTGCTCGTTATTCTGACGCTGATTTAGAAGCTTTTGCTCAAACAATCGGTAAATAGTATTTTTAGAGTTACCTTTTTAGGTAACTCATTCTTACCGTCATTCAGGTCTGTAATCTTTCTTTCGCAGACTTTCTTTCTTTTTATCTTTTAACTCTTTTACTCTTTGCTCTTTTTCATAAGCATCATTTAAATCATCTGTTCCGTCAAATTTTACCGCATTTAAAAAATGTTCCGAATCATCAAACTGCCCTTTCTTTATCGCCCATATCAAAGCCACAACAGCTATGCTTCCTAAAAAAATAGACACTCCAAGCATCATACCTATTACCCAACTGCTCATACTCTAATCCTTATACCCAAATTTGATTCTCATTGAATTTCCTACTACTATTAATGAACTGATACTCATAGAAATTGCGGCAATAAGAGGAATAATATATCCTGCCATTGCCAACGGAATTGTAATAGCGTTATAAATAAAAGAGAGTGCAAGATTCTCTTTTATCATTGTAAATGTTTTTTTAGAGATTTTAAAACTGTCATAAAGTGAACTGAATGTATCATTTAAAAGCACTACATCACTCACCTCTATGGCAATATCACTTCCGTTGCCCATTGCTATTGCAATATCTGAACCTGCCAAGGCTAAAATATCATTCACCCCGTCCCCGGCCATAACGGTTACTTTGGCATCTTCATGCAGGTTTTCTATAAATACGGCTTTGTCCTGAGGTGTCAGTTCATATTTGTACTGTTCAATTCCAACGAGTTGCGCTACTTTTTTGGCACTCTCTTCATGGTCTCCTGTGAGCATAATTATCTCTATACCCATTTTTCTAATTTTGGCTATAGCCTCTTTTGCATCCTCACGCGGTATGTCAAAAAGTTCATATTTAGCCAAAAGTTCTCCGCCGTACGCAAAATAAAATTCACTGTTTTGGCTTGAACTACAGACGTCAATCCCTATGGTTTGCATGAGTTTCGCATTCCCGCCTGCAAGCATCTTCCCATCATACATCGCGCTCAAACCCTGCGAAGGTATATTTTGAAAGCTTTCCAGTTCTAAGGGATCCAAATCCTCATCAAAAATATATTTTTCCACACCTTTGGCAACAGGGTGTTTTGAGTTAAGCAATAACGAATAAAGCATAGACTTGTGAAACGGCAGAAATATCTCCTCTTTGACAACCTCAGGTCGACCTTTTGTAATCGTTCCTGTTTTATCAAGTAATAAAACATCTGCCTTTGCCATTGTCTCAAGCTGAGCAGCTTCTTTAAAAAGTATCCCCCTTTTTGAAGCGATAGAGAGACCGACCAGTGTTGCGACAGGTGTCGCCAGAGCAAGGGCACAGGGACAGGCTATCACTATAACGGCAATACTGATCATAAAAGACTGCTCAAAATTGGATGAGTAAAGATACCATCCGATAAAAGTTATAAAAGAGAGTGCCAGTATCACTTCGGAAAAATATTCACTCAGCCTGTTTGCCAACTGCTGAATTTTTGGCTTGTTATTCATTGCATTTTCCAGCAAGGCTACAATATTACTCATTGTGGAGTGTGCAAAATCTCTCGTAACTTTATATTTGACATCGGCATCAATACTTACCGTTCCACTGATGATATTCTCTCCTGCAGTTTTAAAAACAGGCTCACTCTCACCGGTCAGGCTTGATTCATCAAAATTTCCGTTTCCTTCTTGTATCTCACCGTCAAGAGCAACACGTTCTCCTGAATTTACCAAAACAATTTCGCCTACAATGACATCATTGACATTTTTCGTACTAATCTTTTTATCCACAACAACTTTAACATCATTTGGCAGATGATGATTCATAATATCCAAAGTATCGGCAATACTTTTTTTACTTAAAACCTCTAAGAATTTTCCAACCAGTACAAAAGTAATAATCATCGTCACCGAATCAAAATAGGCTTCACCACTGCGCGTAACAGTAATATAAATAGAGTATATATAGGTTAGTATCGCCCCAGTAGCAACAAGTGTGTCCATATTTACTGTTTTTGTCTTCATCCCGTAATACATTCCGCGAATGAAAGGCCATCCACTGTAAAAAAATACAGGAGTTGCTAAAACCCACTCTCCGATATTGAGTATATGTTTGATATTTTCAGATATACCACTGAAATAACCGGCATACTGCGCAACCATAATCGTCATCATGTTCATCGTCGCAAAAACAGCAACAGCCATCCGTGTGTAATATTCCTTTCGCTCCTTATCTGCTTTTTGTTCCTGCAGTGAAGCATCATAAGGGTATGCATCATATCCGATGGCACGAATCATATCTATAATTTTGGAGAGTTTGACCGTATCATCATCCCAGACAATCTTTGCTTTGTTGTTTGTATAATTGATGTTCGTAGCAATAACACCTTGCATATTTGTCAAAGCTTTTTCGTTCAGCCAGACACATGCAGCACAGTGAATACCCTCAATAACCAAAGAAACTTCACAGAAGCCATCTTTATTGAGTGTAACAAAGCGTTCATAAAATGCCGGCGAATCAAAATTTAAAGAGTCTTCGTACTGCTGTGAAGGCGGTGCAAGTTTATTATTGCCCAGCTTATCATAAAAACCGTCCAATCCTTCATCTGAAAGTAAATGAAATACACCCTGACAGCCGTTACAGCAAAAGTAATGTTCATCCTCTTGTATCATTACATCTTTTGAAAATTCTAAATGACAGTGATCACAGGCTATTTTATCTGACAACTTCAAACTTCCCTATATTTCTGTTTTTTTGAATGTTTTTCCAAGGTTCGACTAAGCCGCTCATACATATATAAACACCATTTTTTTCTACCGCTTTTGCATATCCGATAGCCATACCAAGATTTAAGGATGCTTCAATATTGTCAATTTCAAACGGTTTCATAGCGCCCGTAATAATGATTTTTCTGTCATCAAATACTTCATCCAAAAACTCGGCACTGAGCTCCATAGTGTCGGTGCCATGCACTATCACAAAAGTATCTTCTGTTGATTCCCGTATAATATCAGCAAGCATACGTCTGTCATTACTGTCCATCTCCAGACTGTCTTTGTAAACGACTCCTGCAAGATTGTACACTTCCTGAGCACTGAATAAAATTCTTTCAATAGCTGCATTGTCATAAGGAACTTCAAGTTCTCCGCTTATTTCATTGTATCGTTTGTTAAATGTACCACCACTGTTGAGTATCAGCATTTTATTTCCATATTTCATCAAGTTTACTGACTGTTTTTGTTGCTTTGGAACTTCTGATCTGATTCATTTCATCAAATAAATATGTTTCTGAAATACCGGCATTTATGGCAGCCTCAATATCCCGTTCCTTATCACCAATCATTAAAGAATGTGTTAAATCCAAATTAAATTCTTTTTGTGCTTCCAAAATCATTCCCGGTTCAGGTTTTCTGCAACTACATTTTATATTAATATCCGGATGATGCGGGCAATGATAGACTTTTGCAATATCAATATTTCTCTTTTTAAACTCTTGTATCATCCAGTCTGTAAGCAACTCAAAATCTTCTTCTGTATAATATGCTCTCGCTATACCAGACTGATTTGTTACAATAATAATCAAATATCCTAAATTCTGATAATGTTTACACAAATCAAATATACCATCAATAAATTCAAAATCTTCTCTCTTATAGAGATACTCTATTTCAACATTGACAACACCGTCTCTATCTAAAAAAAGTGCTTTTTTCATCTCTTATCTGCCAACACCCTCACCAAATATCTCTTTCTCAATGATGTCGCAAAGAATATGTCCTATCAATATATGAGCTTCCTGAATTCTAGGTGTTGCATTTGAAGGAACAATAAGGGCAATATCAGCCATTTTTGCCATTTCACCACCATCACGACCCGTGAGAGCAACTGTCATAATCTTTTTTTTCTTTGCAGACTCAAATGCCTTAATAATATTAAGTGAATTACCAGAAGTTGAAATACCGATAAAAATATCACCTTCTTGTCCCATTCCTTCAAGTTGACGGGAAAAGACCTGATCATATCCGTAATCGTTGCCAATGGCAGTAAGATTTGATGTATCTGTAGTAAGCGCCAATGAAGGAATGGAAGGTCTGTCAAAACCGTACCTGCCCACAAGTTCCGCAGCAATATGCTGTGCATCCGCAGCACTGCCTCCGTTTCCTGCAAGAATTGTTTTTTTGTTTGTATGACGGTATATATTCACGCACTCATACGCCACCTTTTCTATCTTAGAAAGTAAATCATCATTTTCATAAATAGCCTGTTTTGTTTCATATGATTTTTTAATTTGATCTTTTATATATTTTTTCATATATCATCCTAAAATTATATATAAAATAATATCATAGAATTACTTAGTAAAAGGTAGATTTGGTAAAAAAGTCAGTTGTTTGATTAAAAAGATTGAAAGTTAGAAAGAAAAATCTGATCAACTAGGCAGCGACCTACATTCCCACAAGTGAAACCTGCAGTATTATCAGCGATGAGAGGCTTAGCTTCTGGGTTCGGAATGGGGCCAGGCGTTTCCCTCTCTCTATAGCCACCTAGACAAGATCAGATATAAAGACATCTGACTGATGTATTTATATCTGATCTTACAAGGACCAGTTGAGTGAGTTAATGATTGCTCATTAAGTTAGAATTGGTAAAATCAACAACAGCCGGCACTAAAGTACCGGTTCCAAATAACTACTAACATATCTCTTATTTAATAAATACACTAAATAAGGTAGTGAAGCAATTGTGTTCATTTAAGAACTTGGTAAAAAGACAAACGTACTATTAGTACTGGTCAGCTAAACACATTGCTGTGCGTACACATCCAGCCTATCAAGCTTGTAGTCTTCAAGCGTACTTCAGGGAACGTTCATCTTGGAGTTGGCTTCCCGCTTAGATGCTTTCAGCGGTTATCTCATCCGTGCGTAGCTACCCAGCTATGCCCTTGGCAGGACAACTGGTGCACCAGTGGCACGTCCAACCCGGTCCTCTCGTACTAGGGTCAGCTCTCCTCAACGTTCCTACGCCCACGGAAGATAGGGACCGAACTGTCTCACGACGTTCTGAACCCAGCTCGCGTACCGCTTTAAATGGCGAACAGCCATACCCTTGGGACCTGCTCCAGCCCCAGGATGCGATGAGCCGACATCGAGGTGCCAAACCTCCCCGTCGATGTGAGCTCTTGGGGGAGATCAGCCTGTTATCCCCGGCGTACCTTTTATCCTTTGAGCGATGGCCCTTCCACACAGAACCACCGGATCACTATGACCGTCTTTCGACTCTGCTCGACTTGTATGTCTCACAGTCAGTCCGGCTTATGCCATTATACTCTACGAAGGATTTCCAACCCTTCTGAGCCGAACTTTGTAAGCCTCCGTTACTTTTTAGGAGGCGACCGCCCCAGTCAAACTACCCACCAGACATTGTCCTCGCACGAGATAATCGTACGGAGTTAGCTATCAGAATATTCAAGGGTGGTATCTCAAGGATGCCTCATCATAAACTGGCGTCTATGAATCAACGGCTCCCACCTATCCTGCACATGAATATCCCAATAGCAGTGTCAAGCTATAGTAAAGGTGCACGGGGTCTTTCCGTCTTTCCGCGGGTAGGAGGAATTTTCACCTCCACTACAATTTCACTGGATCCCTTGTTGAGACAGCTCCCATCTCGTTACGCCATTCATGCAGGTCGGTATTTAACCGACAAGGAATTTCGCTACCTTAGGACCGTTATAGTTACGGCCGCCGTTTACTCGGGCTTCAATTCATGCCTTCGCTAATGCTAAGCAATCCTTTTAACCTTCGAGCACCGGGCAGGCGTCACACCCTATACATCCACTTACGTGTTAGCAGAGTGCTGTGTTTTTGGTAAACAGTCGGGAGGGACTCTTTGCTGCGACCTATCAATGCTTTGGAGAGTAAATCTCCTAACAAATAAGGCACACCTTATACCGAAGATACGGTGCTAGTTTGCAGAGTTCCTTAACAAGGGTTCATCCACGCGCCTTAGAATACTCATCTCACCCACCTGTGTCGGTTTACGGTACGGGCGACATATCATCTCGTTTAGAGGCTTTTCTCGGCACGACAGTATCGACGATTCAGAACGCTCTCCGAAGAGATTGTTCTGCCTGTCAGGTCTCGGTTTCATGTGAGGCGGATTTGCCTACCTCACAACCTACACCCTTCGAGCCACTATTCCATCAGTGACCTCGTCTAACTCTATGCGTCCCCCCATCACTCAAATGATGATATGTCGGTATTGGAATATTAACCAATTTGCCATCGTCTACCCCTTTCGGACTCGACTTAGGTCCCGACTAACCCTACGATGACGAGCATCGCGTAGGAAACCTTGGGTTTTCGGCGAAGAAGATTCTCACTTCTTTTCTCGCTACTCATGCCTGCATGCTCACTTCCATCCGCTCCAGTACTCCTTACCGGTATACCTTCAACGCTGAATGGAACGCTCTCCTACCACTTACAGTAAACTGTAAATCTAAAGCTTCGGTGTTTATCTTAGCCCCGTTATATTTTCGGCGCAGAATCGCTAGACCAGTGAGCTGTTACGCTTTCTTTAAAGGATGGCTGCTTCTAAGCCAACCTCCTGGTTGTCACAGCAACTCCACATCCTTTTCCACTTAGATAAAACTTTGGGACCTTAGCTGTTAGTCTGGGTTGTTCCCCTCTCGACATAGGATTTTATCACCCTACGCCTGACTCCCGAGGTTACACATATAGTATTCGGAGTTTGATAGGGTTTGGTACCGCGGTAAGCAGCCCTAGCCCTGTCAGTGCTCTACCCCTATACGCTAATGCTCGAGGCTATACCTAAATATATTTCGGAGAGAACCAGCTATCACTGAGTTTGATTGGCCTTTCACCCCTATCCACAAGTCATCCCAAGAATTTTCAACTTCTACGGGTTCGGTCCTCCACTGGCTCTTACACCAGCTTCAACCTGCTCATGGATAGATCACTCAGTTTCGGGTCTGCAGCATCTGACTATGTCGCCCTATTAAGACTCGCTTTCGCTACGGCTTCGCGTTCGCTTAACCTTGCCAGATACCACAACTCGCAGGCTCATTATGCAAAAGGCAGTCCGTCACACATTATAATAGTGCTCCGAATGATTGTAAGCCATAGGTTTCAGGTTCTATTTCACTCCGCTCACCGCGGTCCTTTTCACCTTTCCCTCACGGTACTTGTTCGCTATCGGTCTAGTAGTAGTATTTAGGGTTGGAGGGTGGTCCCCCCATATTCAGTCAAGATAACACGTGTCCCGACCTACTCGTTCCATACCTTAGTTCCACATAAATGTTTTCGCTTACGGGAGTATCACCCTCTATGCTCATCCTTTCCAGAATGTTCTGCTAACAAATATGCTAAATGTATGCGCCCTATTCCAATTTCGCTCGCCGCTACTCTCGGAATCTCGTTTGATTTCTCTTCCTTTGGGTACTGAGATGTTTCACTTCCCCAAGTTCGCCCCACCCGAAGGTGGTAACACGAATCGCTCCGTGCTGGGTCGCCCCATTCAGAAATTCCCGGATCAAAGCTTCTTGGCAGCTCCCCGAGACTTTTCGCAGCCTAGTACGTCTTTCATCGCCTCTACTAGCCAAGGCATCCACCTATGGCCCTTAATATCTTTTTATTCTATGTTGCGTTCACTACCTTATTTAATGTATGAATACATTAAACAAGATGAATGATCTGTTATTGTAGTTATTTAGTTTTTAATTATATCTCTATAATTAAAGTTGTTGACTTTAACAATTGTAATTTAATGATCGTTTGGTTTTTAAACCAAATATAAATTCTTATGACTTTAAGAACTTATATTTAATTTAGAAACTTGTTTCTTAGATGAGTTGTGCTTAAAAAAGAAGCGAAGCATACTTTAGTATGTGAGTTTCTTTTTTAAGTGCAAATCGCTAAGAAATGGTGGAGAATAGCGGGATCGAACCGCTGACCTCCTGCGTGCAAGGCAGGCGCTCTCCCAGCTGAGCTAATTCCCCATTTTATAATCGTAATTCAAATGAACACAGATCACTGAAAACTAAGCAAGTAAGTAACTTTTGAAACAACCAATAAACTATTTCTCGTGTGAGATTTTCTTGTGTTGAGCCACTCAATCGAATGAGTGCTCTTTACTCTAGAAAGGAGGTGATCCAACCGCAGGTTCTCCTACGGTTACCTTGTTACGACTTCACCCCAGTCGCTAATTCCACCGTAAGCGGTAGCCCCCCGAAGGTTGGCTTCCCGATTTCGGGTGAAATCAACTCCCATGGTGTGACGGGCGGTGAGTACAAGACCCGGGAACGTATTCACCGTAGCATTGCTGATCTACGATTACTAGTGATTCCAGCTTCATGGAGTCGAGTTGCAGACTCCAATCCGAACTGAGAGACGCTTTAAGTGATTAGCTCCACCTCGCGGTATCGCAACACTCTGTACGCCCCATTGTAGCACGTGTGTAGCCCTAGCCATAAGGGCCATGATGACTTGACGTCGTCCTCACCTTCCTCCTCCTTACGAAGGCAGTCTCCTTAGAGTGCTCAGCTTAACCTGCTAGCAACTAAGGACGAGGGTTGCGCTCGTTGCGGGACTTAACCCAACATCTCACGACACGAGCTGACGACAGCCGTGCAGCACCTGTTTTCAAGCTCCCCAAAGGGCACCACTCTATCTCTAAAGTGTTCTATCAATGTCAAGGCTAGGTAAGGTTCTTCGCGTATCTTCGAATTAAACCACATGCTCCACCACTTGTGCGGGTCCCCGTCTATTCCTTTGAGTTTTAATCTTGCGACCGTACTCCCCAGGCGGAACACTTAATCTGTTAAGTGCATCACCGAGATGACTAGCATCCCGACGACTAGTGTTCATCGTTTAGGGCGTGGACTACCAGGGTATCTAATCCTGTTTGCTCCCCACGCTTTCACGCCTTAGCGTCAGTTATGTTCCAGCAGATCGCCTTCGCTTTCGGTATTCCTAGTGATATCTACGGATTTTACCCCTACACCACTAATTCCATCTGCCCCTCCCATACTCTAGGGTGAGAGTTTCAAGTGCAGTTCTACAGTTAAGCTGTAGGCTTTCACACCTGACTTTCCACCCCGCCTACGCGTCCTTTACGCCCAGTGATTCCGAATAACGCTTGCACCCTCCGTATTACCGCGGCTGCTGGCACGGAGTTAGCCGGTGCTTATTCATATGCTACCGTCATTTTCTTGACATATAAAAGGAGTTTACACACCGAAATGCGTCATCCTCCACGCGGCGTTGCTGCATCAGGGTT